>NZ_KB899418.1 GCF_000378205.1 Sediminispirochaeta bajacaliforniensis DSM 16054
GTAATCGGACGTAAGAACTGGCTGCATGCCGACACACCTCGTGGTGCTCATGCATCGGCGACTTTTTACAGTCTGATTGAATCGGCTAAATCGGCCTCCCTTGAGCCGTATTGGTACATTCGTTACGTACTTCAAAAATTGCCGAAAATTGAATCATCAGAGAGCTCATGGGAGGATCTGCTTCCAGAAAAATTAACCCCGGAGATGTTACTCACCTCTTCTTTTTAAGGGGTGGGGTTTATGGAGCGGTTACCTCATATTCACTAAAACTGATCATCTCTGAGCTGCCGTCCGGCTTCCGCTCGGTGATCCATATCTCATCTCTTCTGAAGATTGATTGATTCATCAAGAGTAGATCGTGAGTCGTAAAGAGCAGCTGTTTCCTGTTAGTTTCAGTACAGCTGGAAAGGAATACCTCCAGAAGCTGTCGAGTTAGTAGTGAATGCAGACTTCGGTCAATCTCATCGATGATATAGACCTTTGGAACACCGGTTTCCGCCAGATCAAGGAAGGCTGGTAGAAGGTCGATTATTCGTTTAGAACCGTCTGACTCCTGTCGCATTTCAAAACGAGTATTCGTTCCTTCTGTGTTTTGATGATACGTATAAAGCTTCTTTACATTCAGCTCTCCATTCTGGCGTGTGATAACGATCTTCTCATCATCGTTATTGAGTTTAATAGAAAGACCCTCACGGGCATCTTTTTTCAATTTCTGTTTCAAAGTCTCCGGAAGAGGAAGACTATCCATTGAAATCTCTTCCCCACCCAAATGGCAAATGCCGGTATCCAGATTGGGAAGAATGGCATTCATGGTCTCATACAGATGACTGCCCTCGGTAACAAAATGCTCGAAGGATTCAAATCGCGTATCAGGAGCCACCAGAACAAGAGTCTGGGCAAACCAGTTATAAACTGGTGCAAATACAGCGAGTTTCTGCGATACACTGTTGGTAAGGAATAGCTGATTCTCCCTTGTTCCTTCAAAAGCAAACTCAAGACGTTTGGATCTTATTGAAGAATGAAACTGCGGATTAGGGTCATTGTGATGTCGGTGATAAAGAAGCTTCTCACTAGTACTGGTAACCTTTATCAGCTTCTCCTCAAGCACCTCTTTGGTGGTGAGAGAAAATAAAAACTCATAAATATCATCTTCAACCAATATTTCAAAAATGAATACGACTGGCTTTGTTCTGGAAACCTCGTCCAGCAAAAAGGGTTCAATATTAATCTGATAGTCCGGTAGAGATCCTTTGATTATGAAGTGTTTGGCGAAGTTTATTGCTTTAAAGAAGTTGGTTTTACCCGAAGCATTTCCGCCGTAGGAAGAGCCCGAAAGCGATATTTATTCAGTTTGGTCAGTCGGTCCCCATGTTGCTGTTCTTTGGTCGCCGTCATTGTAAAACTCGTCTTATCTCGAAAAGACATCCAGTTCTCTATGGTAAAGTTGATAAGCATAGCAAATACACTCCTGTAGTGTTAAATATATACCTATTGTCCGCTATTTGTAGCAAAAGAAGAGAAATAATCACATCTATTGTAGCCTAATGGATTCTACCACATTACGCTTTAACTGTGGTAGATTCTAAGGTTGTGATCAAGTGACAAAACGTTGACATCTATAGATATTAGTATACAATTAGTCACATAGTGACTCAGCGGGATATTGCAAAACAACTTCTATCCAATAACTCAATAGTAAGTTCCAGGGAACTTGCAGATTCCGGTGTGCACAGAGAGACCATTCGCAGGCTGATAGAATCCGGCGAAATGATAAGAATTGCCCGTGGACTATATTCTTCTCCTCAGTTTATCCCTGCTGAAAAATATTCGCTTATTGTAGCTCAGAAAACCGTAAAGAGAGGAGTCGTATGTCTGATGAGTGCACTAAGCTTTCATGAAATTGGTACTCAGAATCCTTCTGAAGTATGGATGGCAATTTCTCGGCCTGGTCGCATTCCGACTGTTGATAATATCCCAATGAAAGTAATAACCTTCTCCGGGGCTTCATTTACTGAAGGTATTGAAACGCATCAGATAGATGATGATGAAATAAAAGTATATTGCATATCCAAGACAGTTGCCGATTGCTTCAAGTATAGGAACAAGATCGGGCTTGATGTGGCAATTGAAGCGCTGAAAGATGTAATACAAAACAAGCGTACTTCCATAGAGGAGATTATTCATTATGCGGAAGTATGCAGGGTAAGAAAGATTATGCGGCCATATATGGAAAGTATAGTATGAGTGAATCACGAAAGGATTATTCGGCGTCGATACTCGCAAGATTATTGAATCACAGTCGTGAACATAAGAAGATTATCAGTCGTTGCTTATCAGGTATGTTGCCGAGAGGTTCCTGTATAGATTGGGACAATCGGATTATCGGAAAAGCTACGTCCTCAAGGGAGCATATCTGCTCACTATCACGCTTGAAGATCAGATATACCGGACAACAAAGGATATTGACTTTCTGAAAACCGGTAATACTGATCGAGAATTCATCCTTGAATCTATCAAGAGCATTTGTGATATCCAATACCCTGAAGATGCAGTCAGGTTCGATACTGATACGATCATCATTCAGGATATCCGAGAACAAAATAAATACCATGGACAGAGAGCAAAAATTAAGGCTTATATTGGAAAGGCCAGAGTACCCCTGCAAATTGACATCGGTATTGGCGATTCAGTACATCCCGGACCTGTTACCAAGTCGATACCGTCTCTCTTGGAGATAGAGACTGCGAGTGTTGAATCCTATCCTATTGAAACAATTATTGCCGAGAAACTGGAAGCGGCGGTTGCTCTGAGTCTGCTTACCAGCCGTATGAAAGACTTCTATGATTTATACATTATAATCCGGACATTCGAGTTAAACTTCGTCGAGGTGGCTACTGCAATTCAGCAGACTTTTGAGCGTCGCAAGACTGATATACCAATTGAAATGCCGGTTGTCTTCACGGAGAAAGTATATCAGGATTCTGCAAAACAAAAGCAATGGAAGGCCTTTGTCGGGAAACTCCGTAATGAAAACTCAGCTCTCGAACTATCTGAAGTTATTGAAGTTATATCGCAGTTCAGTAGTGTCTTCTGGCATAACAGCAGAGAGAAGCCGATTCTCTGGATACCGGCTGAAGGTTGGAGATAGAAATAATTATCAGGTTACATGAGAGAGATCGCATGCGCGAATCTGATGTAGCCAATTCAACGTACTTTTAACAGCGTTCAACTACAATGAACAGCACGTAACTAACCTAAGTTTATTATCCAGGCATACCGTTTTTTTATGTTTTTATTGACATCACACCTCGGCGCGGTACAATAAGGTGAATAAAAAATGGTGGACATGAGCCCAATAGTTACCGACCTACCATAAAGCCCGCCTCATCCCTGAGGAGAAGAACATGACAACACTATTCGATCGATCTGTCGTCCGTAACGGGATATTCAGACTTGAAGAGGTAACGCGACAGGGCCTGAGTGGGCTCTTTTTCGATGAAGCCCCGTCACTTGTACTTGGATTCGTATCACCTTATCTTGATTTTGATGAAGTTGTCCGTAACGTGAGGTCGCTTCTTCCGCAGACCACAAGGCTTATCATGACGAGTACGGCAGGGGAGCTGTGTATTGATTCGCCGGAAGCGCTTTCGCCTTATCTGGAGACCGGAGATCGATGGGAAACGGTTGTACTGCAATCCTTCTCAAAGGAGATGGTGAGGGCCGTTCATAGCATTACCATCCCTCTGGAGGACGAGGATATCAGGAAAGGGACCGTGGTTAAGTCGTCGGCTCAGCGTGTTTCGGCTATTGTGCAGGAACTGAACAAGATCAGCCTTCCCTTCTCGATCGACTACCGGGATACCTTCGGCTATACCCTTATCGACGGTCTATCGAACAGCGAAAGTTTCTTCATGGAAGCGGTATACGAGAGCGGAGCATTCCCCTGTCTCCTGATCGGAGGAAGTGCCGGCGGAACACTCGATTTCAGACATACCTATATCTACGATGGCCTCGAAAATCGGCAGAACTGTGCTGTCGTCACCTTCATGAAGTTAGCCCCTCAGTTTCGCTTCGGGGTATTTAAAAGTGATAACTTCAAAAAGACCGAACATTCATTCTTCATCCTTGACTGCGATGTGGCCATGCGTATGGTTGCCGAAGTGCTGGATGACGCCAACATGAAGCGGGTAAACATTATCGACGCACTCTGCAACGTCCTGGGCTGTTCCGAAAAGGATCTTGAAAATCGACTCGAAGACTACTCCTTCGGCATCGAAATCGATGGAGAAATGTATGTACGTTCCATAGCCTCCGTCGATAGAATTGGGAGGACGGTAAAATTTTTCTGTGATATCGATATAGGAGACCAGCTTTATCTTTTACGACGGACGGATTTTCTTTCCGCCACCGATCGCCACTTTGCCCGCTACTGTGCAGGAAAGCCGAAGCCTGTCGGAGGCATTATGAACGATTGCATTCTCAGAAGGCTTTTCAATGCAAAGAAACTTCCGCAGCTCTCCAGCTTCAAAGGGATACCCGTAGCAGGCTTTTCAACCTTCGGAGAACTTCTCGGCATCAATATCAACCAGACATTAACCGCAGTATTCTTCTATGAGGTACATGCCGCCGGAGACTTCTCCGATCCCTATGTCGATTACTTTCCGGTCAAATATGCCGCGTTCAAATCCTATTTCATCGAACGCAAGTTATCCCAGGAACTGCTTATCAGAAATCTCTACAGGAAGGTGCTTTCCGACATATTCGAAAGCACACCGCTCATTCAAACCCTTACCGAGGCCTATTCTAATATGATTGAAGAGATCAGGCGTTATATCGATTATCTAAAGCGGCTTAAAGAGGAACTCTCTTCGGTCTCTGCCGCCATCGGAGACTCGGCAGCGGACAATTCGGCAATCTATACTCAAATTCAGGCCCTTGCCGAACATATGGCAAAGATCGATTCGATTTCCATAACGGTTTCCGATATCGCCGAGCAGACGAATATCCTTTCCATTAACGCGGCGATTCAGGCGACACGGGCAGGAAACCACGGGAGGGCCTTCTCTGTCGTCGCCCAGGAAATACGTAAACTATCGACGGAGACTCAGAGAAACGTCGAAATGATTAACGGCTCGACAAAAACCATTGTCGATGCCGTTAACAACATCAAAACAAAAACAGAAGGGGCAAGAGTGAATCTCGAAAGTATGGTTCATGCCAACATGAATATCAAAGCACAGATGGACAAAGTCATTACCGAAACGACAAGCGCGATGAAACTCATGGAAGCACATGCAGAAAATAACGTATCAATTGTGAATTTTCTCCATGAAATAGCAAATTCTAAATCACTGATACATTCCATCATGGGGCGAACGCAAAACCACGGCAATGCGCTTCTACAATCTCAGCAGAGATCTGTCGAGGAAATATCGAATGCCCTTGTCTATTGAATGGCGAAGCTAAGCCCCACCCAAAACTGAACGGGGTCATCGGAGAAGGCAGGCTTAGGGTAAAGATCAAAGCCCGGCGCAACCTCTACGAAGAGTTCCGCAATGTTGTCCAGAAAGAGAAGGCTTATGCCCACAGGCAGCCGTGTTCCCCATTCAACCACATCATCTGCCGATGACTCGGGATAAAATTTTGCATAGGCACCGAGCCCAAAGTAGCAGTAAAGTGGTCCGCTTATGGGGATATATCCTGCAGGACGCCAATCGCCGCTGATAAAGATGAACTGGCTTCCCTCTGTAAAATCATAGCCCAGACGCAGATCAAAGGGGGTCGGACGATAGATGAGCACGGCGTTTGGTGTCCCAAGTCCCAGACCGATCCGCGAAGAACCAAGCCCCGCAGCTGCCAAATTTTGGGTTGAGACGAACACCAACATAAGAAGTACAAAAAGCGTCAAAACGCCTGATTTTCGCATATATTCCTCCTCATATGTGTATTACTGTACCCCTTTTTCACAAAAAAGACCATGGCTTACGGCTTGAAAGCTCACAGGAGCATTTTTTCTTTGTAAATAAAATAAAAAACTGACTATCGTTACTTTTCTTCTTAATCGTTATATAGTATATATAGATAAGAAAGGAGCTATATATGACATATCTAATCGTAGGCGGTGTTGCCGGTGGGGCCGCCACCGCGGCGCGGCTAAGAAGGAACGACGAAAAAGCGGCCATTATCATTTTCGAGCGGGGGGATTATATCTCCTATGCCAACTGCGGCCTTCCCTATTATCTGGGCGGAACAATCAAGGAACGGGGAAGTCTCTTTGTCGAAACCCCGGAAAGCTTCAAGAAGACGCTGGATGTGGATGTCCGCATATCCAGCGAAGTCGTAGATATAGATACAGAGACAAAAACCGTCGGCGTTAAAGATCTCAAGAGCGGCAGGGAGTATCGGGAATCCTACGACGCGCTGATCCTTTCCCCAGGAGCAGAGCCTCTGCGACCGCCGATACCGGGAATCGATTCCGAACGGATTTTCGCCCTGCGAAACGTACCCGACGTGGACCGACTCAAGGGCTTCGTCGACGAGAATCAGCCAAAGCGGGCAGTGGTCGTCGGAGCAGGCTTCATCGGTATGGAGGTGGCGGAAAACCTCTATGACCGGGGAGTAAATGTCACCATCGTCGAGCTTGCAAATCAGGTTATGGCGCCCCTGGATTTTGAGATGGCGGCCCAGGTGCATGACCACCTCAAGATGAAAGGGGTCGAACTCTACCTTTCAGACGGTGTAAAGGAGTTTGCGGATCGAGAGGGAAAGATGGATATCACCCTTAACAGCGGAACATCCATTGTTGCCGACATGGCGGTTCTTTCCATCGGTGTACGCCCGGAAACAAGTCTTGCGAAAAAGGCGGGGCTGGAGACTGGGAAAGGGATACTTGTCAATGAGTATATGGAAACCTCCGCAAAAGGAGTCTACGCCCTTGGGGATGCAGCCGAATTCCGCGAACCTCTTACAGGGGCCCTGGGGATTACCCCCTTGGCTGGTCCGGCCGGAAAGCAGGCAAGGATTCTGGCGGACAACCTCGTTTATGGCAAAAAGAAGAGGTACAAGGGTGCCATAGGAACCTCCGTTGCAAAGATTTTTGATATGACCGTAGCCTCCACAGGCGCGGCCCGGAAGGTCCTCGACAGAGAGGGCATTCCTGCCATCAGCGTTGTAACCCACGGCCATTCCCATGCAGGTTACTACCCGGGCGCCACTCCCATGGTACTCAAGCTGGTCTTTTCGCCGGAAGACGGTAAGATTTACGGTGGGCAGATCGTCGGCTATTCAGGCGTTGATAAGCGAATAGAAATGATCGCCGGGGTGCTGAGGAGAGGCGGTACCATCGAGGATCTGACAGAACTCGAGCAGGCCTATGCTCCTCCCTACTCTTCCTCAAAGGATCCGGTGAATATTCTCGGATTTACTGCGGAAAACGTTCTTTTGGGGCGCAGCAACCATACAAACTGGAAAGAGCTTCATGAGCTTATCGAAAAGAAGGAGCCGAACCTCTTCCTTCTCGACGTAAGAACTCCCGACGAATACAATCTGGGCTCACTGCCGGAGGCAGTCAACATTCCAAAAGAAGAGGTCAGAACAAGTCTCGATCGAATCCCAAAAGACAAGAAAGTTGTGGTCTACTGTGGTGTTGGACTGAGGGCCTATCTGGTTGAGCGCATCCTGAAGCAAAACGGCTACAGGGATGTAAGTATCCTTTCAGGTGGTATGAAGATCTACAAGGCCGCGGTGGCAGATCAGAACAACCGGGATCTTTTTACCCAATACGAAACAGGCTATGCCCTATCCGGGGAAAGCGCAGCCAAATCCGTGCTCTCGTCGGCGGTGACGGTACTGGAGGTTGACGCCTGCGGACTCCAATGTCCCGGTCCCATCTTAAAGCTGAAAACGGAAATTGAGAAGATCAAACCTGGAGAACGGCTCCTCCAAAAGGCTTCCGATCCGGGATTTGCCCGAGATGTCAAATCCTGGTGTAACATGACGGGAAACAAGCTGGTAAGCCTCAGGGAAGAAAAAGGGATCATAGAAGCGGTTATCCAGCGCTCAGGTGAGGAGAGTGGAAGCCAGGCAACGCTATCCGGCGTTCATATTGCAAAGAATACGGGAAACGAGCTGACCCTTATCTGTTTCTCCGACGATATGGATAAAGCCCTGGCATCCCTGGTCATTGCCAACGGAGCCCTGGCATCGGGCAAGAAGGTTACCATCTTCTATACCTTCTGGGGCCTGAGCATCATCAAAAAACGGAACAAACCCCGTGTCTCGAAGGACTTCATGGGCAAGATGTTCGGAATGATGCTTCCCGGCCACAACGGGAAACTGAAACTTTCGAAACTCAACATGGGTGGAATAGGAGCCTCCATGATGAAGGGGATCATGAAAAAACAGAAGATCGATACCCTGGAGAATATGCTTCAGACCGCCATTGACGGAGGCCTTCGCATCATAGCCTGCCAGATGTCCATGGATGTCATGGGTGTCAAGCGCGAGGAGCTTATCGATAAAGCGGAAATTGGCGGTGTTGCAAACTACCTGGAAGCCGCCAGCAGCGCGGGAATCAATCTGTTTATCTAAGCCATCTTATCTGATCCAAGACCAATATCCCGGTACCTCTAACATCGGGATATTGGAATCAATAATCATGCAGTTACCCTACAGGAGGTCAGTGATACTGACAGCACGAAATACCTTCCTCTTTGGTATTATGGCGTTCTCGGTATTGAGAAATGTAGCCTCCCTCGTATTGCTTAAACAACTTATATAAGGCTCGCGACGAAGAAAAACCAATCTTTTCCGCAATTTCCTCGATAGAATCATCCGTGGTACAAAGAAAATCCTTCGCATAGGCAATCCGCAATAAATTGGTATTTTTCATGAAGGTAGTGGAAAACATGGACTTGTATGCACGATTGATGTGACGGGGGGTGACATTGAGAGCCTCTGCAACACTTTGTACAGATATCTCTTCCCGATAATGCGTATGAATATATTTTGATACCGACATTGCCAGGTTTTCCTTACCGGAAAACCGGATATCCGTCACCGCCTTTGTTGCAATCATACGCAACGCACGAATGAAAAATTGATAACAAATCATGACGGCTTGAGTATTCCAGCCAACTTTTCGCTCTCGTATCTCTCGCTCAAATGTCGCCAGAAGATGCTGCTCGGAGAGAGGCTTTGAGATATAAAACCGATTTTTATTGACGATCTCCATTGCATCGAATATATCCCGATATTCCATCGGCCCATCCGGTCCCTTCAGGGCGTTTGTATCATGGAGGACCAAATCAAAAATCAAGGCAAAATATTTTTTGGGGACGTCAGGCTCATACAATACATGGTGTCTGATATCCTTGGAAAGAAAACATGCCTGTTCTTTTTTAATCTCCGTCACCCTGTCGGCTATCCTAATCTTTATGCTCCCGTCCACGACATAATAAATCTCGTAGAGTGCATGGTTATGTGGGAATTCCGCAATCCATTGATCCATAAGCTCCGCATAATACAAAATAAATTTATATCCGGAAAAACTAAGCTCGGAAATGTTTCTCATGTATTGTCTGCCGCTCATACATCATCTCCTTTTCCCAGAGTACAGAGAAGGATGCTCTTCCATCCCTCTCTGTAAAAGAAGAGCCGCAAATCAGAGAAGTGACGCCCCTTCATGATAGATGTGACCAATCGCATCAGCCGTTTTATATGCACCGACGACCATCTCATGGGTAACAGGAAACGGGTGATGACGAATAAAGGGTTCCCGCAAAACCGCTTTCGCCATTATATCATACTCTTCCTCGGTCAAATTATTTAAATGCATATCCTCAAAGGTGATGGGAAGCCCTACATCCCTGCAGAAGCGGTACACCTGATCAAGCTGCTCGTTAGAGGCCCCCTGCATGATTAATTGACAACAGGTAGAAAAGGCGACACCCTCGCCATGATAGACATACTCTTCTCGATCAGCAAGAGCGAGGGTACCAAAATAGAAACAGTGGTCGGAGGCCGAGCCATTGTTCTCAAAGCCCATACCGCTCATCAGAATATTAACCTCCGTGATGATATTAAAAGCGTCTGTCAGCACCTTTTGCTCCGCGGCGATTTTAGCCTGGCGACCATAACGAAAAAGCATATCGTAGGATAATTTAGCGACCGACAGGGCCGTTGCGGTACCGACACCGCCAAAATGGTTATCAAAATAGTGATCCTGGCACACAACACCGCCGACATACGTAGAAAGCGCATCACCCATCCCGGCAACAAACAGGCGTACCGGAGCATTGATAAGAATTTCGGTATCGGCCAATACAACATCGGGGCTCTTCGGAAAGCAGAGAACATCTGCAATTGTTCCATCCTCATTGTACACCAGCGACGTTGCACTCGTAGATGCATCGCTTGCTGAAACGGTGGGAACGACAACCACATGCGAGCCTGTATCGTGAGCCACAACCTTTGCCGCATCGGCTATTTTTCCCCCGCCGACCCCAAGGATAGCCGAGGCCTTTGTGCTTTTGGCAAGATCCTCAATATGGTGAATCTGTTCCCATGTAATCTGCTTCTCAAACTGGAAAAAGGTAACGTGTTTCCCTTCAAGCGCCGTTGCTATCCGATCCCTTAAATCCCGCAAACGCCCCTTACTGGCGATTACAAGAAAGTTCTCCCCCATCCAGTCGATATAGGTTTTTAGATTTTTGATTTCACCATAGCCTTGTATGTAACGGCCGCAACAACCAAGTATCTGAGTTTTCATCTGTTGCCTCTGTTCAGCAGATCTTTTATTGTTACTGCGATTCCATGGCGATCCATCCCGTAATAATGGTAGATTTCGTCCGGTGCTCCCAATACTGAGAATTCATCCGGCATTCCAATACGTTTAAATATGCCCTGATATCCTGCCTCGCACAGAACCTCTGCAACCGCTCCCCCAAGGCCTCCGTTTATTGAATGGTCCTCAACCGTAACCACCATACCGGTTTTTCGGGCCACACGAAGGATGGTATCTATGTCCAAGGGCTTTATGGTATGCATATCCACCACACCGATGCTCAAGCCCAGCTCCTCCTTTAGTATTTTAGAAGCCATTAGACATTCATAGATGTTTGAACCACAAGAAATTATGTATCCATCGCTTCCCGCAAGGGTCTCAATGGCCTTTCCAATCTCCAATTGGTACTCCTCGGCATAGACATTCGGAGACCCGGCCCTATCAATGCGAATAACCATCGGACCTTCGTACTCCATCGATGCACGAATACACTTGCAGCATTGGCCAGCATCTGCCGGTACCACAATCGTCAGGTTGGGAATGGCTCGGTACAATGCCAGATCGGCGATAACGTTGTGTGTGGGGCCGCCACCGGAGGTAACACCCGAATGGGTACCTATCAGACGAACCTTGACATCGTTATAGGCAATGTCGGTATGAATTTGGTCGGCCGCGCGCAGGGATAGAAAAGGTCCAAAGAGTTGCGAGAATACCGTGCAGCCGGACAGAGCAAGCCCTGCGGAGGCTCCCACCTGATCGGCCTCCGCAATTCCGAAATTGAAACAGCGTTCGGGAAACTCCTTGAGTAGTTTCCCGGCAGAAGATGAGGGTGCCACATTATCGCTAAACGTGAAGGCAAAGTCTTTTCCTTCTTTCGCCATTCTGTAGAGTTCTTCTCCATATGCCTCTCGTGCATTGGAAAGCATTTGATCAAAATTGTATGTTGTCTTTACCGCCATAACCTTAGTTCCTCGTTTGTCCGTTCGACACATCGGCAAGCGCGATGTTTAGGTCGGCTTCGCTGATGCCTCCGCCATGCCATTTATGGTTCCCTTCCATGAAGCTCACACCTTTACCCTTTACCGTATTACTAATGATGAAGGTAGGTGCATCATGCTTTTTACAATTGCGTTCGGGTAAGCGATTGAGAGCGGCACAAACCTGCTCCATGTCGTTGCCGTCTGCTATCTCTATGAGATTCCAGCCAAAGGCTTTAACCTTGTCCGATACGGGTTCGATGTTCATCACCTGCTCGGTAGTACCTGTCATTTGGAGTTTATTCTTGTCCAGGATGCACACCAAATTGTTCAGTTTATAATGGCCGCCTGCCATGAGTGCCTCCCAGTTCGTACCTTCATCAAATTCACCATCACCAATCAGGCATATGACACGGTAGTTCTCACCTCGGTAACGTGCACCAAGAGCATAGCCTACCGCAATTGGAAGGCCGTGGCCGAGGGAGCCGGCGGAAACCTCAATCTGCGGACACCGCTTACGGTTTGAGTGCATACCAAACTTATAGGTATCCAGCGATTCGAAGTACTCGACCATATAATCCTGGGTGTATGCACCCTGATCCGAAAAAATCGTATAAAGGGTTTCCGAGCAGTGTCCCTTTGAAAGGATGAAACGGTCCCGCCCATCCATGTGCGGGTTCAAAACATCGAAATTCAAATACTTATAGTAGAGCGCTACCGCCATTTCCACGATGGACAGTTCACCACCTAAATGGCCCATGCCTATTCTGTAAATAAACTTGAGCAAATTGCTGCGAATATCGACGCATTTATCCTCAAGCTCGGCAACTGTCTGAAGTCCATTCCTTTGCATAATCTTCTCCTCATGTTCCTCTATTCGCCATCAAAACGATTACAGCGAATAATTACTTTCGGGTATCTTCCGCTTAGATGAGCCGTAAATGCCGCCTCGCAGTCATCAATATCGAAAATCTGGTCGGGGCCGGTAAACATACCAAAATCCATTTCCGGTAGCATGCTGACCGTTCGCTCAAAATTGTAATGGGAGCAATAGGTTCCCGTGATGGTGACCTCTCTGCTGTAGCAGTACTCGTACAGATTCAGCGGCAGGTGATAATTATTCGGAAACATGGCGGTATAAAGCACAGTCGAGCACTTCGCCGCCAGCTTGATAACCGCTTCGGCGGCACTAGGCACACCGGAAACCTCAACGATAACGTCATAGCCAAGTCCCTGGGTAATAGACATACCGCGGTCAAAGAGATTTTCCTGTAACGGATTAATCGTATAATCAACCCCAAAGCCCTTGGCGATACGGCAGCGTTCTTCATTCGGCTCACTCAGTGTCAGGGCAGTCGCACCATATTTTTTGAAGAGTTGACAGATTATTAGACCTATCGGACCGCCGCCGGAGACAAGGACCCGACTGCCGATCTTCATATTGGCCTTATCCATGACACGAACACCAATCGAAAGGGGTTCGGTCAGGCACCCTGTTAAAAGGCCGACATTGTCCGGCAGTTTGACTACTTGTGATTCGTGCCAGACAACATATTCGGCCATACAGGGTTCATTGCCGGCATGTTCGCAGTATTGCTGATTGCCGGTTACACAATGATAACAGGTGCCGCAATAGTGCAGGAAATTACCGCTAACCCTATCCCCTACTTTCAGACCACGAATTCCGGCACGTTCCCCTAATTCGAGAATTACGCCTGACATTTCATGTCCTAAGCCAAAAGGCGGAGTAAGCCCAAAGGCTCCCCCCACGATATGCGGGTCGGACCCGCATATCGAACAATAGGCCACTTTTATTTTGACATCCTCGGGGCCGATAGATTTGACGGGAAAATCGACAATTCCGACTTTTCCCCGTTTCGCTTCATCACGCTCCTTCATGTTGCCTACTTTGATGCCGCAGACCACTTTCATATGGATAACCTCCGCTGTATGTTGTTTAAGCTAGTTTTCCGCCTCGCCCTGGAGCGATAACCGACGTTTTGTCAGTTCTTCAACGATAAAGTCATATTTATCTTCCGTCAGGGAGTAGCTTCGGTAGACTATGATTCCGATGATCAGAATCACGGCGGGAATGATTGAATTCATCGCTTTTATTGCAGTCAGGCATGCTGCGTTTTGCACTCCATTGGGAACATAATGGACAAAGCTGAAAACGATGGTGGGCAGGATACCCGCAATAGTCAAAGAGATTTTGATTGAAAAAGACGCCAGCGAAAAAACAAGCCCCCCGCATCGCCGGCCGGTAACATATTCTCCGTACTCTACACAGTCAGGCAGGGTCGACCAAATAGTCGCCAGGGTCATCCCGTATCCGAAAGCACCAAGCACTTTACCAAAGCAAAAACCGGCATTGGCACCTTCCGGCACAAAGAAGAACAAGAGCATTCCTGCCGTAGAAATCAGGCAGCCGGTGATAACTGTTTTCTTCTTACCGATCCGCTTGGCAATAGCGGGAACAAAGAGCATCGGGATGATGGAAGGAAGCGTCTGCAACATGGACCACGTGGCCATGGAAATACGCCCGCCAAGGTTATAGGTAACAAAATAGGTCCCGACAGAGGAAACCAGAATATTGTAGGTGTATGCAACAAGATACATCACAAATAAAATCAACAGGGGTTTATTTTTGGTAAGTTGTGTTCCGATATCCCGCCATTTGAAGGGTTCCTGTCTATCAAGTTGACTTTCCGGCACACGTTCCTTACATACCTTGCCGGTAACCAGAAATGAAATAACCATAACGACCGCCATAACGATCATTGCACGTTGATAACCGTTCTGTGGTGTAGTACCTAACCGCTCAGAAAGGATCGGAACAAGTACGGCACAGGCAACTCCTCCGAGACCTGAACAAAACATTCGGAATGAATTAAGTTTTGCGCGCTCTATCGGATCCTGTGTCATGGAAGAAGAGAGGGACGTAACAGGAATAATAATTCCGGTAAAAAGCATGCCGAACAAAATGTAGGTAAACCAGGCATAGGCGACCTTTGAGATGCTCTCCGGCGTGGTAAACACAAGTATGGTCGAAATACCGTATGGAATACACAACCCCACAAACCATGGAATGTATTTTCCCTTTTTAAAATGACATTTCTCTACAAGGGCCCCCATAAGGGGGTCATTGATTGCATCCCATATACGGGCGGCCAGAAACAAAGCCGTAACCTGGACCGCTGAAATGCCGAAAATGTCCGTATAAAAAAATGTTAGATAGATGGTAATGGTCTGGAATACCAAATCACTACCAAAGCCCCAAAAGCCGTAAGCCAGCTTTTCACCACTACCTATTTTTATGTAGTAGCGCCTGCTTTCATCACGTACTGTGCTCATGTTACTCTCCTTAGATGGCACAACTTTCCCATCATCTGTTACAGGGAACACCTGCCGATTTGAGTCAGATATTGCGTACTTTATTTGAAAGGAATTTTGAATAGCTCGAGCTTTTAGGTCCGGATTTGATTTTTAGTCCACATACCTCCTTAACTTTTCATAGGCCTCGGGAATAACGACATCTGGGCCTTTTCTCCAGATTCCGGGATTAAGGACCTCAACAGATATCACTCCGTCGTAGTCAATGGCACGCAGGTTATCGACATAGCGCACGACATCAATCCGACCGTCTCCAGGCATGCAGCGATGCATTTGATCGATCCTGGCAAACGGTATCCTTTCCGCATCGTTAATATGTGCAATAAAAATCTTACCGGGTTCTATATGAAGGATATCGTCGAAATCGGATCCCACATCCCATAAGAACATATTAAAATCATCAAGGACTATACCCACTTCGGGTCTGTCGATTCGACGGACAATCTCCCATGCAGTTTTGATGTTTCCTACGGCCATTGTACCGACAGGCTCGAATGCAATGTTCATTCCATGGGGCAATCCTCTATCGGCAAGTCTATTCAGAACAGCAACGGTATCATCAAAAATCATTGCATCGGTGGTACCTTCCGGCAAAGTACTGCGCTCGCTAGAAAGTACAATAACTTTGTCGGCGCCACAGCTATCGCCCAATTCACAAGCAAAATCGAACTGCTCGCAAATACGCCTCCACTTTTGATTTGTACAAAAATTGAGATCAAAGATGGCATTAATAGAAGCACATTTCAGACCATGCATTTTTATGAGGTCACCCAATTCAGACATGGAATGTGTTCTCAAATACGCTTGGGCCTTGGCAAAATCTATTTCAATAGATGAGAAACCGACCTTCGCACAAAGACTAAGATCCTTTTCTATCGTAGAAGTACCCGAACAAGTCTGAAGGTTGTAGCACAGTTCCATGAACATACCCCTTTCCATCCAATGGATAAATAATTTTGATGCACGAATTCTCATTTTCCAATGTTTATAAAAGACGACAATCATAAAGTTTGGTCTCTTTTGTACATAGGCAGATGATTACCATGTAAGTAAATAGTTCATGGAATTACACTAAGGCGAAGAAAAATAAGTAATATGGAATAGATATGAGGCGGGGATCTTACTATACTTTTTATAAAATGGACCGGCCTACCGACTCTCTCCGCATCGAAGGCCCATGCAGGGGGGGATCCGGCTCTGGGTCCACAGATTTTGTTCGATGCAGGATTGAAGTGATAGTAGGCCGATCGGGCAAATGCCTGCCACTCTTTTTGGGAAAGGATGGCGGGCTTTGCCTTTGGGATCGTTTATTCATTATCCTCCTTTAACTCGATCCCTCGTTCGGTAAGAAAGTCGTTCAGTCCTGCAATGAACGCATCTGGATCGGCTACCTTCTTGAGTTCCAGTAATTTTCCAAGCGGCTGAGGAAAGGGCCCCGAGCATGTGATGGGCGAGACTCTGTTTTCAATAAAATAGGAAACTACGCCGGGGATTTTCATGATTTCTTCAACCTGCGTGTTGCTGTCTATCATGCTGAACCTGCCTTCAATAGTGATAGCCATTTTGCAGGGGCCCTTTTACAGGCCCCAGAATCGACACAATAACAGATCAATAGAGGCCGAAAGGTTTTTCGGTCATACTGATATAGATGTTCTTCATCTGCGTGTAGTGATCGAGTATCACTTTGTGGGTCTCACGCCCGATACCCGACTTTTTGTACCCTCCGAAGGGGGCATGGGCAGGAAGATTATTATAGTTATTTACCCACATACGTCCTGTTTCCACGGCTCGGGCGACCCGGAAAGCACGATTGATATCCTTTGTCCAAACGGCACCGCCGAGACCATATTCGCTGTCGTTTGCCATATCAATGACTTCCTGCTCGCTCTTAAACTTGATTACGGCGGCAACAGGGCCGAAAATCTCTTCCTGAGCAACCCTCATGCTGTTCTTTACATCCACAAGCATGGTTGGCTTCATGAAAGCACCGTTTTCAAGTCCATTACCCTCTGCCCGAGTTCCGCCGCAGGCAATCTTCGCCCCCTCTTTTTCTCCGATATGTACATAGGCGAGGATTTTATCGAGCTGATTCTGATCAATCTGGGAGCCCATGACCGTATCTTTTTCCCACGGCATCCCCACCTTGATGCTGTTAAAGGCTTTAACGAGCTGGGCGAGGAACTTGTCGTAGATATCCTCATGAACGAAGACACGGGAACCAGCGCAGCAGACTTGTCCCTGGTTGAACAGTATCCCCATCTGAACGCCTTCGATGGCCTTATCCCATGGAGCATCGGGGAAGAAGATATTTGCAGATTTACCACCCAATTCCAAGGTTGCGGGGATCAATTTCTTGGCAGCGGCATCGGCAATCTGATACCCGACCTCCGTTGAACCCGTAAAAGCCAACTTTCTTAAATCCTTATGATCAAGGAGGAACTGGCCGGCTTGAGACCCTCTGCCGGTAACGACATTGAGAACTCCGGGAGGCAGTACGTCGTTGACCAGCTTTGCAAACTCAAGGATACTGAGAGAGGTTGAGCTTGAGGGCTTAATCACGACACAACACCCCGCCGCAAGAGCAGGAGCAATCTTCCAGGCAGCCATCGTAAAAGGGAAATTCCAAGGTATGATCTGCCCGACCACTCCGATGGGCTCACGGAGAATGATGCTCATGGTCTGATCGTCGATCATCACCGCCTGTCCCTCTTCCGCGCGAATGGCACCAGCGAAATAGCGAAAATGATCGGAACCGAGGGGAACATCGATTCCGGATGTCTCCCTGATCGGTTTACCGTTGTCCAGCGTTTCAATCATTGCCAACTTATCGAGATTGGCGTCGATCAGGTCGGCAATCTTAAGCAGAAGCGCCGATCGTTCCTGAGGACTGATCTTTTTCCAGCCGTCGAAGGCCTTCCATGCAGCCTTCACCGCCTTATCGACATCCTCTTTACTGGCGTCGGGAAAGGTAGCAAGGACCTCTCCGTTGGCAGGGCAGTACGCAGTACAAGTTTTCCCGTTCGAGGCTTCCACCCATTGGCCCCCGATCAGCATCTTGTACTTTTCATCCATTGGTCTCGGCATGTTCATGTGCGTTCTCTCCTTATTACGTTTTCTTATGGGTAAGCACGTACCCGCTTAGTTATTATGCAAAAAACGTACCAAAAGGCATGGACATGGTGTTATTGGCAAAATCATGGTAAAATAAGCAGGAAAAACGAAGATATCATCTGTGATGTGTGATATTTCGGAATATTCGAAGTTCCTTCATCGCAGGTGATGCCACGATGGTGTCACTTTTTTTTGCAAAAATGATACAGTTACGTTACACCTTTGTGACACTTTTTTGGACCATTGTTTTAGCAAAGGGTGATGTAATAATGGAATCAAGTGCGACTGAGACAAAGGTGATGTGGGAACGATTCATCACAAAAGGTCGAATCGAAGAGGGAGCTCTTCGTAAAGAGATTACCGAGGCCTGGATGCGATGTATTAATGCATCCGTTGATCCCTTTGCGGACCGAAGCAGCACGGTACTCCCCCAGCCCTTCCTCAACGAAATTCTACAACATCATAAAACCCTCATCGATATCGCCCGTCCCTTTATGGAAAACCTCTATCGATTCGTCGCGGGATCGGGGTTCGTGGTTATTTTATGTGATGAAAAGGGGTATCTGATGGAGGCCGTAGGCGATAACGACGTGCTGTACGGTGATCACGGCTTGAATCTCCAACAGGGCGCATGGTGGGCGGAGGAAGAGGTCGGAAACAACGGAGTGGGAACGGCGCTCCGTCTAAAACGCCCATTCCAGGTCTCCGGTGCGGAGCATTTCTGCCGTAAGCACCATCCATGGACCTGTTCAGGGGCTCCTATCTTTGACGACAACGGAAGGGTCATTGCGGTCTTGGAGATGTCAGGGCCTGTTGAGAAGACCCACCTGCACACTCTCGGCATGGTTGCGGCCGGTGTGGAAGCAATTCAGCAGCAGATGAGGGTTAAGAAACAAAATCGGGAGCTGACGGTCCTGAATAACAGCCTCAATAACATCTTTCTCACCGTTTCCGATGGTGTCATTGTCATTGATTCCAGAGGCGCCGTCGATCAGGTAAATCCAGCGGCGGAAAACATTTTGCATCAAAGTGCGGAGAAATTGGCGGGACATCCCTTTCAGGAGTATATCGATAATTGGCATCCCATTCATGAGATGCTTGAAATGGGTACTGCTTTCCACGAAATCGAACTTTCGATCAACGACGGCGATGGTGCCATCACCTGCCTCACCTCGGCAAAACCAATCAAAGACGGCGGGGGAACAGTCACAGGCGGGGTCATTTTCATCAATCCCATCACACGGATCAAAAAACTCATCAACCGTTTCAGCGGGGCCCACGCTTCTTTTACCTTCGATGATATCATAGGATGCGGCCAGTCGCTGAGCAAAGCAATCCATCTGGCAAAACTGGTGGCGGACAACGAAAGCATCGTACTGCTCAGCGGCGAAAGCGGGACCGGTAAAGAGATGTTTGCCCAGGCGATACACAATAAAAGCAATCGGAGGAAGGGCCCTTTTGTGGCGGTAAACTGTGGTGCGATCCCTCGGGAACTGATCGAAAGCGAACTTTTCGGTTATGTGGAGGGGGCGTTCACCGGTGCACGAAAACGGGGAAAGCCCGGAAAATTCGAGCTGGCCTCGGGAGGGACCCTCTTTCTCGACGAAATCGGAGAGATGCCCCTTGAACAACAGGTTGCATTGCTAAGAGTTCTCCAGGACAAGAGTCTTACCCGTATCGGCGGCGATAAAACGGTAATGATCGATACCAGGATCATCTGTGCCACCAACAAGAATCTCCAACTGGAAGTGGCACGCGGGACCTTTCGTCAGGACCTCTACTACCGCCTCAATGTGATCTCGATTCATCTTCCCCCATTGCGTGAACATCGTGAGGATATCCCGACAATGTTCGAGGTGTTTCTTGAAAATGCCTGTAAAAGGATCGGTGTGAAGGTCCCCCGGATAAACGATGAGGTGATGCAGCGCCTGCAATGTTACGATTGGCCCGGTAATGTGCGAGAATTTCGAAATGTTGTCGAGCGGGTGGTCAATATGACGGCCGGTAGCGATATTTGCCCGGAGAACCTTCCCGATGAAATTCTCTCTCCGCGAAAAGGGCTCTGGCCTTCGCCGATGCTCAGTGAGGCCCACAATTTCGATGAAGAGCGAAAGAAGATAAAAGCACTGGCGGAAAAGAAGGAGCAGGAAGAAATTCTTGCGATGTTGTATAAGCATAACGGCAATGTCAGCCAGGCTGCACGTGAAATGGGCATTTCAAGGAATTCACTCTATCGGAAAATGCATAAACAAGGCGACTGACCTCTTTTTTTAACCATATCCTAACATGAAGCTTATCGTATACTTACCGGAGCGTCATACTCCTTTCCTATGGAGCGGATATCCTTCTTTTGTGATACAGCGGAACTTTCTCTGATGCAGGTAACAGATCTTCACCTTGCCCTTCGGTATCCGTTAAAACGGTTTTTCTTACACAAACTTGCCAGGCTTGTCAAAACCGAGGCCCCCCAGCTATTGATCAATAGTGGCGATTTCTTCTGTCGACGAAAAATCACCTCACCAGTGCCGATTATTCGACTTTTCGATCACTATATCGGCACATTTGTCCCGTGGACCTTTGCATGGGGAAATCACGATTTGGAGATAGGCAGAAAGGGAAGAGAAGCGGGACTCTTCGAAAAGGTGGAAAAAGCATTACTTCGTTCAAAGCACTGCTTATATGCAAAAAGCAGCATTCCTCGTCCATCATCTACCGGCGGCGACGCATTTACCGGTGGAAATTTCGTTATCGAGATCTTTCAAAGGGGCGAAGAAAAACCCTCCTGGCAAATTTTCATCCTCAATTCGGGAAGGAAACAGCATATCACAAAGGAAGTATCCGCCGCCATGGAAGAAGAGATTTGTCGCTACGAAAGAAGTGTGCCCGGGATTTGCTTCTTCCATCGCCCTATAAAAGAGACGGATAAGGCAATGAAATGGGGGCTTTTCAAAGGTGCAGGAGGAGAACGTGCCGACTGTGGAGATGAGAACGGCCGATTGCATGCCGAGCTCAAGGAGTTGGGAACCATTAAAGCCTGCTTCTACGGCCATGACCACGTCAATAATTTCTTTTTTCGGAAAGATGGTATTGCATATGTCTACGGAAGGAAGACACTTCCCTTTGCCTATGGTTCCTCGAGCCTGTCAAATCTGGATAGGTCTAGACAAAAAGATCCAAGAACAATAGCCTGGGGCTTTCTCATGATCAAACTTCCCCTCAGTCAAAAAGCCTTTCAGGAAGCTCCTGCCATTGAGATTGCATCTATTCTTGAAAATCGGGAAACAGCGTATAGGTGGCAGATTCCTCTGGAGGAAGCCCAGAGCGAGGCAGAAACATTCGAGGGAATGAATATTACAATGATGTGCTGAGAATTTTCTTTAAAGTATCATCATCGTTTTCGAAATGCCGATACACGGCCATAGGTGTAACCCCGATAAGACGTGCAAGCTTTCTTAACGAAAACTCTTCATGTCCTTTTTCCACTATGAGGCGACGCTCCTCATGCAATAAAGCATATACGCTACGATTTCAGAAGTCAACGAGAAGCCGCCTTTGCAATCTCTGCATGCATATCACGACAAAATCCGATAAACTCTCCGACAAAAGGCATGGGAGAGAATTCGGTATAGACAAACGTAATTTGACGTTCCAGGATACCGGATGAAAACGGAATTGCAGAGAGGCTTCCCAAAAGAAGTTCGCGCTCTACCGCATGCCGCGACATAACCGAACAGCCGAGACCAGATTCACAAAGAACCTTTATCGCACTCAGGCTCCCCACCTCCATGACAACGGAGCTCTCATCGATGTGAAGTCCCAACCTCCCGAGGAATTGTTCAAAATGCTCCCGGGTGCCCGAACCACGTTCTCGAAGGACCAGGGGGTAGGTGTTGATCTTCTCTTCGTGTACCACCCTATCCCTGGCCCAGAGACTATCAGCAGCGGTAATAAAAAGCAATTCGTCAAAAAGAAAAGGTTCATGCAGAAAACGTGAAGAATCAAAAGGGCCCTCAATGACGGCGAGATCGATTTTTCCTTTCTGTAGCAGTTCGAGACATCGAAACGTATTTTCAATCGTCACGTTGAGCTCCCGCCTTTCATGACCCTGCTTATACCGGGCGAGATATCGGGGTAAAAGGAATTCTCCCACCGTCAAGGTTGCCCCGAGAGAGAAGAATCTCCGGCCTCCCTCGAAATTCAAGAGCTCTTTTCTAATCTGGCGCGAGTGGACGGCAAGAATTTCGCCTTCATGCTGTAGGAATTCTCCGGCTTGGGTGAGTTGAACGCCCCGTCCACTCTTCTCAAATAACTGCGCCCCAAACAGCTCTTCTAAATGATGAATATGCTGGGTTACGGCAGGCTGTGTAAGCCCTAAAAGCTCCCCTGCCTTGGTAAAATTTCCTTCACGGGCAGCCGTCAAAAAGGTGACAAGACGAAAATCAAGCATAAAGATCTCTAACGGGCATCATCCTGAACGATTCCCTCCGGCAATTTGTTTATCAGTTTCATTAACTCTTCAAACATGAAGTCGATGTCGATGACGGCCCTGATATTTCCCTTCTCATCCCGAATGGGAAACGCAGCAGTCAAGATCAGCCTATTGGTATAAAGGGAAAAGAAAAGATGGGATATATACGGCTTACCCGTTTCAAGGACCTGGCGGAACCACTCCTTTTCCTGAAAATTCTTGGTAAGCAAGTTTCTGAACAGAGATTTCTCGCCATGCTTCGAATAAATTTGACTTATGCGAAAACCATCGGTGTTCGTCACGGCCAGAAGCTGGATCGATCCTTCCCTTTTGACGATCTTGCCAAGGTAACCGTCCATTACAGCGGGATCGAGAGTCTCCAGCTCCGGGGCATGGGTCACATCTTCAGCAATTACCATGGCAATCCGTTTTGCCTCTTCCTTTGCCTTGTCCAGTTCCGATTCAAAGAGCCCGGGAAGATAGCGCCTGGCCTGTGCCATAAGCTCATCGTATGATATTGCAGTGGTCCGTCCATGTGTATATTGAGTAGAAACCCAGAGAGCTATATGGCGGATGCCGGGCGAACGTTTTGTCACCTTTTCGCATTTTCCCGATTTGATCAGTGAAACATTTTCGTTGAGCCAGCGGGCGATACCGGCAAGCCCGGATTTATCGGTTACCATGGTGCGAATGGGGCGGCCAAGCAATGTTTCGGTATCGAAAATATTGTAGATCTCGGGATTTTTGAGGATCCCGTCGGCATGGATCCCCGCCCTGGTGGTGTTGAAGTTTTCTCCGGTAAAGGGATAGTTTTCCGGTATGTCGGCACGTATCTCACTGCGAAAGTAGTCGGCAATCTCACTTATGACCGTGGTATCTATCGAATCATCACCGGTAAGCGACATGTATTCGATGACTGCCGCCTCAAGAGGAGGGTTTCCAGTACGTTCACCATAGCCCAGGATACTGGTATTGTTGGATGCGCAACCGTAGAGCCAGGCGCTTGCGGCATTGATATGGACCTTATGAAAATCATTATGGCCGTGCCATTCGAGTAATTCCGAGGGATAGCCCAATTCGGAGTGAAAGGCATGCACCAGCCTGGGGACCGAGCGGGGAAGCACGGCTCCGGGATAGGTGACCCCGTATCCCATGGTATCGCAAAGCCGGATTTTAACCGGCACCTTTGCCTCCTGGGAAAGATCCAGGAGTTTTTCCGCAAGGGGCAGGCAGAATCCATAGACATCCGCCCGTGTAACATCCTCGAAATGACAGCGGGGAATGATGCCCTCGGCAAGGCACTCTTTTACAATGCCGAGATAGGCATCCGCCATCTTTGCCCGGTCCGATTTCAGTTTTAGGAAGATATGGTAGTCGGAAACCGAGGTCAGAATACCAGTCTCCTTCAGCCCCAGGGATGTAACCAATTGAAAATCCTTTTTATCGGCTCGTATCCAGGAGGTAATCTCGGGGAATCGATATCCCTGAGCCTGACACAGGCCCAGGGCCTCACGGTCACGCTCGCTGTAGATAAAAAATTCGGTCTGTCGAATGAGGCCCTTTTCTCCGGAAAGCTTGTGGAGAAGGCTATAGATATGGGCGATCTGTTTGGGCGTATAGGGAGGCCGGGACTGCTGCCCATCACGAAAGGTGGTATCGGTTATCCATATCTCCTTGGGAAGATTAATAGGAACATCAACGCCGTCAAATCTGATTCTTGGAACAGCCGTATAGGGGAACTGATCGCGATACAGTTCGGGAAGATCCCTCCGAACCAATGGAAAACTTCTTTTTTCAGAACCAATAAGCTCCATAACGGCCTCCTTTAATACAAGTTATTTACAATATAATGCGATTTTTGTCAATTTAATGTATGCATTATTTGAAAAACTCATATAAAACAAGACATATTACTTCAGTAAAGGTTGCCTTTTGCTTAGTGTTCCGAATCCTGGTGGTCTGCCTGCACTTTTTTCAATAACATACTCGATTTAGGGGCAGGTACTCGCTTTTTTCTATGGTTTCTCCTCCAGGTAGCTGCAGGAAAAGGAATTACGTTCCTTCAACCACCAGGATTCGGAACAGTAGGTTCCTTTATTGGCTCTCCGCAAAAAAAGGGGCTGCCCGGACTGGCAGCCCCTTCAGACTTCTCGGAAATCCCTTTAGAGCTTGTCTTTTGTAATAACGGAAACGCCGGTATCGACATACTTCGCACCGACGTCTTCACCCTTGAGGACCTTCACGGCACTCTTCATTCCCTCGTAGCCCATTACGTCAGGATTCTGAGCCATGGTTGCAAGCAGGTAGCCGTTCTTGATAAGGCTCAGGATCATATCTGATTTATCAAAGCCTACACCGATGATATTCTTTCCGGCCTCCTGAATGGCGTTTCCGGTTCCTACGGTACAGCCTTCGTTGGCACCGAAGATTCCCACACAACCAAGGGTAATGTAGTTGGCGGCAATATCGTTGGAGCGGGCCGCATCGCCGTCAGAGTACTGGGTTTCAAGAATTTCAAAATCGGTTCCTTTGAAGGCTTCGCGGAAGCCCGCTTCACGGGCCACAGTGCTGGCTGTTGCTGCATTAACATTCACGATACCGATCTTGCCGCTGGTAACACCTGAGGCAGCAAGGGCCTTGATCATTTCTTCACCAGCTGTCTTTCCGGCGGCTTTGTTGTCGGTAGCAAGGGTTTGATAACCAGGAAAATCAGCGGCGGAATCGACATAGAGAATCTTTACCCCTGCGTCGGAAGCCTCTTTCAGGGCACTGGTAACGGCGGTAGGCCCGTTGGCAGCAAGAAGAATGGCCTGTGCACCACCGGCAACGGCGTTGTTGATCATCTCAATCTGTTTGGCATCATCTTTTACATCGGGTGCCATCCACTTATAAGAAACATCTCCCAGTTCCTCGGCGGCTTTCTGACAGCCGGCATCCACGTTTACCCAGTGCTGGTCCATCTGATCCATGGTGATCAAATAAATCTTGTACTTACCCGATTCCTGCGAACCCGATGCGAAAAGTGTGGCTCCCACACTCAAAAGCACCATCATCGCAACCATAACCCGAATGCTCTTCTTCATAACATCCTCCTATGTGGTATTCTCATGCACGATCTTCGTGCGATAAACCCGATATACACGCTATTAGATTAGGCTTCCGCGGCCTGTGCTGCGCTTTTATCCTTCCGCAGCTTGAAGGAACCTGACCGGACAATCACATCAAGCAAAACGCTGACGACAACAATAACACCGATAATAATGTTTCGAATGGCCACCGGGGCACCTGCAAACTGCAGACCATTCTGTAAAACGCCCCAGATTGAGGCACCGACCACGGTACCGAGCAAGAGCCCCTGGCCGCCGAGGGTGGAAACACCGCCGATAACCGAAGCAGCAACAGCATACAATTCGTAGGTGGTTCCCGCATCCATTGCTCCCATCCCGCTGGTTGCACAAAAAATCAAACCGACGACCGTCGAACAAAAGGCGCTGATCACGTAGGTCTTGGTCGTGACGACAACAATATTGACCCCGGAAAGCCGGGCTGCATCGATATTCGAACCGACTGCATAAATATGGCGTCCTGTCCGTGTCCTGCTGAGGACAAAATTGAAAATGGCCCACAACACAAAGGCTATCCATATGGTGTTGTAGAGATTAAAGGTCTTCCCATAGTAGAAAAAGTCTCGAAATCCCTGCGCCGCCTCTCCGATGGAATCGGTATTGTAGTTGTTGTTGGCGATCTGTGCGATTCCCCGGGCGATGGTCATGGTTCCAAGGGTTGCAATAAAGGGAGGAACCTTGCATAGAGAAACAAGCAGACCGTTACCCACTCCGACAGCAAGACAAGCGATAAGGGTTAACAATACCGAAACCCATGGGTTGATTCCCTTGGTCATGAGAGTAGCACTGATCATTGTCGACATCCCGACCACCGAACCAATCGAAAGGTCGATATTGCCGGTGATAAGTACATATGATTGACCAATACCAATGAGCAAAATAGGAGCTATCTGACGAAGGAGATTGCTCAAATTCTTTGACGAGAAAAATACAGGATTAAGGATGGCGAACACTACACAAAGGAAAATCAAACCAACCGTTACGGTGAGCACCTGCCCCATACCCCGGACCGATAACATCCGTTTTAAGACACCTACTCTCTTATCTTCGTTAACCATACTACCATTTACCTCTTCTCTTCAGTAATCTTTTTCAAGTAAGTCCGGTTCTTATGCCGGTTCCCGTTCCTCACCAAACTTGTCTTCAAATCTGGTCGCAAGTTCGAGGATCTTTTCCTGGGTAACCTCCGAAGCATCAAGCTCCCCTGTTACCCTTCCGTCGCACATCACGATGATTCTGTCGGCAATGCCCATGATTTCCGACATTTCAGACGAGACGAACAGAACCCCGATCCCTTCGCGCTTTAATTCGTTCATGAGGTTGTAGATCTCAACCTTCGCCGCAACATCGATACCTCGGGTCGGTTCGTCGAACATAACTATTCGGCTTTTTCTTGCAAGCCACTTACCTACTACGATCTTCTGTTGGTTTCCTCCAGAAAGGCTGGCGGCGGGAACGTCGGCATTCGGCATGCGCACGGAAAAACTCTTTTTCGTCTGCCGCACCATCTCCGACTCACGGTGGCGGTTTACCACGCCCAGACGGTTACAGATGATATCAAGGTTCGGTAAGGCGATATTTTCACGGATGGAGAGTTTTATGCACAGTCCATCTTTCTTACGATCTTCGGGAACAAGGACCACGCCCTGACGAATGGCGCTTGCGGGAGAATCAATGGAAATGGGCATACCGTCAAGGATAAAACCTCCTGAATCCCTCGCATCAATACCGAAAATCGCCCGGGTCGTCTCGGTTCTGCCCGCACCCATCAAACCGGCAATGCCTACGATTTCTCCTTCATTGACCGTAAAGGAGACATCGCGGACCATCCGTCCGGCATTGAGGGAACGCACCTCGAAAATGGTCTTTCCCTTGTGACCTTCGATACGCGGAAACTGTTCATTGATCTCTCGGCCGACCATGTTTCCGATAATTTGATCCATGGTCAAATCGGTAAAATTGCTTTGAAGGATGAACTTCCCATCCCGCATGATGGTCACCCGATCAACGATATGTTTCAGCTCTTCAAGACGGTGACTTATATAGACGATACCGTGTCCTTTCGCTCTCAGTTGCCTGATAAGGATAAAAAGATCGTCGATCTCTTTGCTTGTCAGGGCACTGGTCGGCTCATCCATGATGAGAATACGTGCATTACTGGAGAGAGCCTTTGCAATCTCCACCATCTGCTGTTTGGAAACAGCAAGGTCACCGACAAGCATGTCGGGATCGATATCGATCTGAAGCTGGCCAAGGATATCCGCCGCCTGGTGCCTCATATCCCGATCGTTGAGGATCCCCCCTGCAACCACATGTTCCCTCCCGAGGAAAATATTCTCGGCAACGGTAAGATGAGGGCACATGTTGAGTTCCTGATGGATGATTGCAACACCATGCCTTTTCGCCAGCTTAGGGTTCAGGTCCCCTACCGACTCTCCGAAAATGGTGAGGTCCCCTTTGTCGCGGGTATAGACACCGCTGAGAATTTTCATGAGGGTGGACTTACCTGCGCCGTTTTCTCCCAAAAGGGCCATTACCTCTCCCGAACGCAGCTCGAAAGAGACGTCATCCAGTGCCTTGACCCCGGGAAACGACTTATCAATATGTTCCATGGTTACGATTACTTCGTTCATACATCCAGTACAAGGCCATTTCCGTAATCTGTAAAGGGTGACGAAATTGGTAAAAAGGGGGTCATTCTTTGGATATGTGTACGGAATCGAGAGAAGAGAAGGTCTGTCGCGCTATTTCTCGCACGACTCTGCCGTTTTTTACCACCAAAAGCCGGTCGGCGACCTGAAGGGAATCGGAAAGACTGACAGCAAGAATGAGGACAGCAATTCCCCGCTGCCTGATCAGATTGATAAGCTGAATGATACGAAGTCTCTGATAGAAATCGATGCCGGCAAAAGGCTGGACACAGACAACCAGACGCGGTTTCTGTAACAATATACGATGATAGACCAACTCATAAAGATCGTGGAGCGAGAGCCCTGCAAGGGAAGGGGCATCGATCACCGGTCCTATCAGCGGAAGGTATTCCCGTCGAATGCTTCGCAGATAACGCCTCTTTGTCCAGAAGAACGGGAGACGATCATCGGCAAGGAAACAAAGGTTATCCAGATAGCTCATATCGGCGAAGAGGTTACTGCGGGTGGGTTTTTCATCGATGAAGGCAAAAAGCCGTCTGGCTTTTGAAAAAGAGCGGCCCGCTATACGGATACTCCCCTTTTCCGGCGTTTTTTTATCACGACAAAGAGCGAGGAATGGGGAAAGCAGGGAATTATCGAGGTCAAGGAGGATAAGGCATTCACCGGCAAAAAGTGAGAGCGAAAGGTCCTGAATCGTCTCCCGATAGAGATTTCGAAGCTCAAGAACGGGTTTTTCGGCTCTCCGCTTATCGGTTGTCTGCCTGGGAGCATCCTTGTTAATAAAAAAAACAAACCCCTGGGGGAAGCGGCACATGAGATCGTTATTCATTTGGTCCGCTCGCAGGGTCTTGAGGATTTTCCCATCCTCCATCAAGACCGTTCGATTGCAAAGGGGAAAAACCTCTTCATGATGGTTGCAGACATAGAGAAACGAGAGGCCGAGGGAGGCATAGTAGCGAATCACCCGATGGATACGCGACAGGTCAACGGGACTCGCAACATTACTAACATCCCTAATAATGATCAAACGGGCACCGGCAACCACTGCTTTCAGCAATTCCACCAGCCAGCGCGTAAAAAAGGGCAATCGTTCTACCGGTTCATGCGGGGGAATTGAGATATCAAGCCCCTCACACAACCGTTCCAACTGATCGGAAAGCACCCCATCGTTTATGAGGTACTTTTTCATGCCGCCACGAACAACGAATATATTGTCGGTAACACTCATCGACCCGATGAGCCTGCTCCGTTTTTCAATAACGGCAACAGGATTCGCAGTCGAACGCTTCCAGCGATAGTCATTCACTACCCTCTCGAAAAACCACACATAACCGTAACGGATAGGCCCGTTATACTTGATGAGGTCGAGGAGCTCCTCCAACCCCTGGGCGTTGATGGGTATAAGCCCGAGAATTTCCCCCACAAAGAGATGCATGCTCAGCGAATCAAGCAACTTGACGTTTTCCCGATAGATCGTGATTCTGTCAAGCCACAGGAGCTCCTTCCTCATTGTACCCCCGATTTTTGATCAACGATCCGCGGCAAAACAACCTCCACGTCGGTACCGACGGATGGTGTACTGGTAATGGTCACCCCATATTGCTCACCAAAAAGAAGTTTGATGCGGTTATTGACGTTTACGATCGCAATGCCACCCCGATTCCGTCCTCCACTCACATGACTTAGAGAACGTATGGCAAGATTTCGATTTAGTTCCTCGAGCACTTCGTTTTCCATGCCGACGCCATCGTCACTCACGGTAATGAGTAGGCGGGTCTCGGTCGTTTCCAGCTGAACCCGCAAGAGCCCCTCCCCGACCTTACGTTCCAGGCCATGCAGAATAGAGTTCTCTACAATGGGCTGAAGAATCAGCTTGGGCAAGCGGTAGGCATAAATTTCCGAGCGCTCAGCCTCGTCTATCTCAATACGCAGCTGCAGCCGCTTGCCGAAGCGATACTGCTGAATCAGAAAATAGGTTTCGATATTGCCGAGCTCATCCTCGACCGTAACAAGATGATCCATGGTACTGATGGTATAGCGGAAGAAGGTGGAAAGGGCCTCGGTCATTTCGGCTATGGAATGTACCCCCGCACTTAAGGCCTCGCTGCGAATACCCTCCAGGGTGTTATAGAGAAAATGGGGATTTATCTGGTTTTGCAGGGCAAGATACTGTTCCTGACGTTTACTCGCCTGAAGCAGATCCCGGGTCTGCAAGAGCTCGTTCAGCCTTGCAAGGGTGTCATGCATTCCCGCGCTGTAGGGATACCGGACGTCGTAGACCCCCTCCAGGGTATAACCCGCTGCAAAAAGTGCAAGCAATTTCTCAGTTTCGTTAAAGGGAACCACGATCTTCTGCCAGGTTATGCCAAAAAGGGTCGCCAGAAAAACGGAGAAAAGCAAGGGAAGCCAGATTGAGACAATCTCTTCGGCGGCAAGGGACCATAGCACCACCACGGCGATGAGCATGGCAAAGAAAAGAAGTGCAAAGAGTAGTAAAAGCTGTACCATCAAACCCATTTTTCGAACCACGGGGCACCTCAACTGTACAACTTGCGAAATTCACTCGGTTTTATTCCAACCATCCGTTTAAAAAGCCGGGTAAAATACTTCGTATCGCTATACCCGATCGCAGAAGAAATCTGAGCGACCGTCTGCTTGGAAGAGCGCAGAAGCTCTTTTGCGTAATCAATGCGGATACCAGTCAGATACTCAAGGAAACCGGACCCTGTTTCCCGTTTGAATATGAGGCTGAAATAAGAGGGGCTGAGACCCACTATGTCGGCTACCTGTTCAAGAGAAATTCCGCTCTCCCTGTAGTGATCACCGATGTAACGTCTGGCCTCTCTGATTGGCCGGCTCTCCGCCTGTCGCCGTGATTCGGCCATCGATTCCAAAAGAGTCTTTGTGAGTGTGCGAAGACGATCATGCAGGGCCTTTACACTAGGCAGGAGGTCCAATTCACTCTCGAAACGCCTCTCAAGGGCCGAAAGATCTTCAAGGAACTCCTCACCGCGATTTCTTAAAAGAACAAAAAGGCGATGACCGGCATCCTTGAGCGCATCAAGAAGAAGAACGCCTGTACACGCTTTCTGTGACAACACCGAGCGCATTAGTCTGTCGACAGCCCCCATGGCCGCCTCTGTATCAAGGAGATCACAGGCATGTTCCATATCACGATTCCATACGGCCAGGGCATCATTACAAGAACCGGACGAAAAAGGGGGAAGCTCCTCATACAGCTGACCGGTTTGAGAAAAGAGGCGTTGTCCTATGGCGATCTCGGCATCTCTGCGGGACTCGGCTATTCGTCCGATAGCATCGATGGCCTGTCCGAGGGAAGTGGTAAGCTGAACGACCTCAAAGATACTCCCCTGGACTTGCAATTCGTCGTTGATACGTTTTACCGCTTTTCTTACTTCTTGTCGTTCCGATTCCGGATACCCAATCACAATATGTATCCGACACACGCCGATATAAAGTTCCAAATCGCTTGAACACCCATCGAGAAAGGCATGAGAAGCCGATTCCGCCTTTTCCGCGATCATGCGCACAATACCGTCGGAAAAATCAGAGGGCGGACAATCAATCTTTATCATGATGGCTTGAAAAAGGCCGTCGCGAAAGTGATAGCCATAGGTATCGTTGATCGTTTCCAGTTCAACATGACAATCGGAAGGGAAAGCAAAGACAAAATCATGGAAAAAATCTTTTCGAAGTTTGCCAAGGCTGTTTTCAAGACGAGCAGCAAGTTCCCGACTACTCTGCTCTGCAGAAACACGCCGATAATGCCGTTCCGCTATCTTTTCCAAGGTGGCTGTCAACTCATCCTTTTTAATGGGCTTGAGCAAGTAATCCTCTACACCGTAACGAATAGCGTTATGGGCATATTCGAACTGATGATAACCGCTTACAATGATAAAATCGATACCTTCCGTACTTTCCCTGATTCGTCTGATCAACTCAAGGCCGTCAAGTCCGGGCATACGGATATCGGTAATGACAAGATCGGGCCTTTCACGCTCTACAAGGGCCAGGCCGTCGATGCCGTTGTATGCCGTACCGACCACCTCCATTCCCAGGGAAGACCAATCAACCAGCTGAAGTATCAACCGACACACTTTTTCTTCATCGTCGAGAACAACGACCGTCACAAACTATCCTCCAGCCTCCGATATATTCACGTAAGGGTAATCCATTCTTAGGTCGAAAGACAATACTCATTATTTTTTGATAGCAAAATGTTGAACTTTGCCTCTCCATTACTACAATATGAATTCGGGGGTTCACAATGAAGATGAAACTAAGAAACGAAATTCTCATTCCCATTCTGCTGACGGTGGTCATGGTTCTGGGTGGAATGACGACCCTGATCGTCGTACGTGTCGGCAAAAGTGCGAAGCAGGATGCGGAAAGCCTAGCGTTGGAGATAGCAGCGCATCAGGGCAATCAGTTTATATCTCAAATTGTTGTCGGGCTTGAAACTGCAAAAACCATTTCAGGTGCTATGGCATCGATCGTAGAAAACAAGTTGGACATTGGGCGGGAAGAGGCAAATTTGATGCTCAAAACCATTCTTCAGGAGCACCCCGATCTTCTTGGGGTATGGATGGTATGGGAGCCGAATGCCTTTGACGGTAAGGACAAGCTGTATATCGATACGGTTGGGCATGACGAGACGGGCAGATTCATTCCCTACTGGAATCGCGTGGGAGGCTTACATCTCGAACCGACAATGGATTACGACGGTGGGGTTTATTATGAGGTACCGTTAAAAGAAAACAGGCTGTATGTAACCGAACCGACCGTCTACGAAATCGGCGGAAAGAATACAATGGTGATCAGCCTAGCCGCTCCCATACGGGTAAACGGTAAGGCTGTAGGTGTCGCAGGCCTCGACCTTTCCATGGAACAGATGCAGGCTCTGGTTGCCGGAATTAAACCCTTTGAAGTCGGCTATGCCTATGCCGTAAGCCAGGAGCTGACAATGGCCGCTTATCCTCAAAGCGACATGATAGGCACATCTGCATTGGAGCATGTCAATTCAAAATATAAACAGGCCTTTAGCGAAGCCGTTAAGAATGGAACTGTTTTTCAGTTTCAGCAGGAATCGGCAAAAGACAAGGTTGTCTCCCTGCAGACCATCTATCCTCTCCACATAACCGGTGTAGAAGAGAACTGGGCCTTCGGCATTTCAATTCCGATGGATGTGGTTCTGACCCAAGCCCGAAATCTTGCCTTCCTCTCCGTGGCCATCAGCATCGTCGCTATTCTGCTTATAGCACTCATTATCTTCCTTATAACACGCAATATCGTTCAAAGCATTATCAAAGGGATAGATCTGGCAAAGGAAATTGCGATGGGTAACCTTACCGTTGCTGTCGACCGGCAATATCTTTCCCGAAACGACGAGCTGGGAGAACTCGCAAAAAACCTGAATGACATGAAGAATCAGCTTTCACGTGTTGTTTCCGAGGTCATCAACTCGGCTGAGAACATTACCAGTGGTAGCGGACAACTCAGCGAGAGTGCCGAGCAGCTCAGTCAGGGAGCTTCGGAACAGGCAAGCTCAGCCGAGGAAGTAAGCGCCAGCATGGAAGAGATGGCAAGCAGCATTCGAAACAACGCCGATAATGCCTCAGAAACAGAGCGTATGAGCAAGCAGGCGGCCATTGAGGCAAAGGAAAGCGGAGAGATTGCCGCAAGAGCCGTTGTTGCAATGAAAAATATTGTAGAGAAGATCACCATTATTGAAGAGATTGCACGGCAGACCGATCTACTCGCACTCAACGCTGCCATCGAAGCAGCCCGAGCCGGTGAACATGGAAAGGGCTTTGCCGTCGTCGCAAGCGAGGTCCGCAAATTGGCAGAACGAAGTCAGAAGGCGGCAGGAGAGATAAACGAACTGTCACGACACACCGTCAAGGAAGCCGATGAGTCCGGACAGAAACTGGAGGCCCTTGTCCCCGTCATTCAGAAAACGGCCGAACTCGTTCAGGAAATAAGTGCGGCCAGTAAAGAACAGAATAGCGGAGCCGAACAGATTAATCAGGCCCTTCTTCAGCTTGATCAGGTGATCCAGCATAATGCATCGGCATCCGAAGAGACAGCTTCCACGGCCGAAGAGTTGGCCGCCCAGGCAAAGCTGCTGCAGCAAGTGATAGCCTATTTCCGTGTCGATGAAGAGGAAAACCTGCCTGCTGTCACCGATTATTAGTGTTCCGAATAGTGGTGATTACTCATCAGCGATATCCAAATTGACAAGAAAACGGCCTCGCTTTTTCGGAGGCCGTTTTCCCTATCTAAAACATCCTTACTAAAACATCCTCAAAGAGAGCATGAACAGCCAATCACTGACTATTGAGCTTCCGTCGTATCTCCAATCCTCATAATGGCCATAAAGCTCTCCATCGGGAAGACGAGGGAGGAAATCAGCCGCTCTTTTTTCGAACCGACGCTTCCCCCCAAGGTGATTCCATCGGGAAATGCAATCTGCATCTCCGAAGCGGGAACGAGAGCAAAAAGCTTTGAAATATCGGCGGTCCAGAAAAGATGCGGAAAGCTTACACTCTGTGCCCCTTGAGAAGGCTCAAAACGGTGGTGAGGCATCTCGACAAAGGCATCCAGCATAGCCGGTCCACCCTTTCCCATATAGGAATACACCATGTGATCACCGGCACACATGTAAAGCGTATAGAGATCGGAAAAACGTTCGAGTTCTTCACCTTCCGCTCCGAGGGCATCAATTCCGCTATAGCTGGTAACAAGCTTGAGATAGGGACGGCCAGCCGGAGTTGTCCCCTCTTCCATCTCCTGCTTTATGCCAAGGGGAAACGAGTTCCCGAACATTTTCTTGAGCAGCAAGCCGGTAAGCTCGTTACGGACGGAAGTCTTGCTCCTTTCAATATATGCTTCGGGGTCACTTGCACCTGCGGCAATACCTAAACTGAAATGAATATCTTCAATTCCCGAACCGGCAGGAAGCCCCATGGAGAACGAGAAAGCCGCATAACCGGTAGCCAATCTATTCAGGGCCCGATAATCGTCCATCATGGTTTTCAGCGCCTTCGCACCCTCCGAAGTTCCATCCATATCGTCCAGGAAAAACCCGTAAAAGGCATCCATCATAGCGTTCGAGTCCCGAGGATCGAGACCCATAACCCCGCTGATCATGGCATCGGGCAAATAAGGGGCCTCAAATTCCGCTAAATCATTCATAGGCTTGAGAGAACGAAGCAGGGAACCGGTTTTTCCATCCAAGGAGAGGTCACTATTGAGCACCATTCCGTTTTCATCGGCACTAAGCGCTGCTGAAACAAAATCGATATCATGAAGCAGAGCAAGATACTTCTCAACGAGAGTACCGACCCATGCCATCTCACCATTGTTCGACGCAGCCATCTGATCAGACAGCTCCTTGGCGTCAAGTCCCAGCGAATCTATCAGGCTGCCGAAGTCCAAATATGCCTGGATCGAGGAATCGGGATAGTCGCGAAGGGTTGAGAGGTCAGTATGCTCCTTCGGCGGAAAATCTTCCATGAGTTCGGTCTTTGAAAAAAGAACAAGATATCCTTTATAGAACATCCAGTGGTCATCGCCGGAATTGAGCTTTTCGGCAAGGCTATTCACATCTACGACATCGGCAAGAGGGATAAAAAGCATAAACCTATCGGGGTCAGCGGTTATATCATCGCTTATCAAGGCAACTCCCACCGGCTGGGAAAAATTCAATTCTTCCATCGTAAAAGGAATCCCTTTGGCAATAAGCATCGTAGACAAAAAATCTTTTATTGGGATACCGCCGATGTACGCATCAAAGCCCAGCGGCTTCATAAACTTGTCGAGATCCGTCATGAGAGCATCTCCGTTGGGAATCTGCATATAGAGCGCCGTCCCCCGGGGAACCATGGTCTCAATGATTGGCGTAGAAGCACAGCTGGACAAAAGTAAGGCAAGTACAGCAAGCCCGGAATAGAAAAATTTCTTCATTATCTAAACTCCTCCATATCGTTATGTATAACACATAGACAGGAGATGTCACAGAGGAAAACTTTACAGCTGTCCCAAAGCCGACCACAAAAAGTGTGATCGGCTTGGAAAATTTCTTTATACGCGAATTGGCCGCTACGTCATCGAAGTAAGCAAAGGAGCCACCCGCTTCGCCAACATCTCTTTTTCAGCCTCGGTTAGCGGGAAAAATGGGGCTCGGGGTTCGCCGAAGGGGCAACCGATGAGGTCAAGTACATACTTCTGAGCTGCCATGAAACAGCGGGTTTCAAGCAGCATCTCGATGATCGAATTCGCTTCTGTCTGGAGCCTTCGGGCCTCTTTCATATCACCAGAAGCAAAGAGAGAGGTAATGGAAAGATATTTATCTGCCATAAAGTTGAATGTGCTGCCGATTGCGCCATCCACTCCCATCGAGAGCCCCGCCAAATACATCTCATCCAAACCGTTGTAGATAAGGAGATCAGAATCACCGGCCTTCATTCGTTCTACGCCGTAGAAATCGTTTGAGGTAAATTTCACACCTATGATGTGAGGCTCCTTTCTCAATGCTTTCACAATATCAGGAGTAAGAGTGATACCGGAAAGCTTCGGGAAATTATACGGTATCACCGGAAAAGAAAGCGTTTGAGCAATATCGAGATAATATCTGACAACCTCATCGACAGAAAACTGATAATAAAAAGGAGGAATGGAAGAGACAGCATCGACCCCGGCAACGGAGACGGCATGTCGTCCCAAATCGAGGGTGAGATCGGTTCCGATCGCCCCGATATGAGCTATGATCGATACCCTTCTCCCAACCTGATCCGCGACAATTTCCAGGATTTGTTTTCTTTCTTCCGGTTTTAAGAGAAAAGCCTCTCCTGTGCTGCCACAGACATAGAAACCGGATACCCCCTGTTTTATATTCCACTCAACGATAGCGCGCAGTGCTTTTTCATTAATTTTCGTTCCTGAAAACGGAGTAAGTAACGCAGGGAAAATTCCCGTCATCTTTTTCATTTGCTTATCCTTTGTAGAAATGTCTTTTGCCACTTTTCAAATGGTCGCGTATTATCTTTTCCGCGCGATCGGGATCATCGGTAGTGAGTTCCTCTATTAATGCTTTGTGGCTTAACCGTTCCTGACGCTCTTCCTGCGCGAGAAAGGTATTGACCTGATAAAAGGTTCCCACACGCATTACTCGCTTGAAACTATCACTCAATGATTTGGAACACGTAAGAGCCACAAGCTGATGATGAAATTGAATATCACGTTTCCAATGTTCGATTAAATCATCAATGGGCTCGTCAACCTCAAGAGCACATGCCTCAAGAAAGCTGCGATGCTCAAGGATGGCTTGGCCGCAATAGATTCTCGCGGCCTGGCACTCTATTGCTTCGCGAAGTACCAGTAAATCATGGACATCTTCCTTATTGATCGCCTTTACCACGGTACCGCGCCTCGGAAGCGTATCAATAAACCCCTCGCGGGTAAGACGTGCCAAGGCCTCTCGTACAGGAGCCATGCTAACCTGTAGATCCTTTGCAATATCTTTCCGATTTAAAACCATACCCGGAACAATTTCGTTATTCAGTAGCTGATTCAAAAACATGTGATAGACCTGATCGACCAACGATTCGTTATTGTCTTTCGGTCCCTCGTCTTTTTCCATCTTTAAACTCCGACTCTGGCGACATTATGAGCATTCTATACTAGTTGAGATGCTTTTTCAACTGATATTTCAGTTAATATTTCAGTTGACATATCAGAAATTCGATGTGAAAATACGGTTAAGACTAGTCTGGTGACAAATCATTGAGAAGGAGTATGCTATGAAAAAACTATTGAGCATTGCTATCTGTCTATTCATTTCAATAGGATTGTTTGCACAGGGGGAGCAGGATTCCGGATCTGCAGATAAGCCGGTTACACTAAAGTTCGGCGTTGACGGGAATACTGCCAGTATTGAATATGCCGTAGCGGTGAAATTCGCAGATACCCTCAAAGAAGTCTCCGGTGGGAACATGACATGCGATATTTTCCCAAATGGCCAACTTGGAAATGCAAAAGAGATGATCCAACAAGTCACAATGAATGAACTGGACGCCTATATGGAACCCATCGGCGGTGTCAGCAGCTTAATTCCGGAACTCTCGGTTTTGGAGATGGCATATGTCGTAAAAGATCTCGATCACATTGAACGCATTCTTACCAGCGATTGGGGAGAAAAAATTCAGAAGGAACTGAGTAGCGACTTTAATATTAAGGTTCTGGATCAAACACTGTTTGGTACTCGACAAACTTCGTCGAACAAGCCTTTGAATTCCATCGCCGATTACAAGGGCCTTAGGATACGAACCCCCAACTCCCGGGGTTTAAAAAATTGGGCAGAGGCAATGGGAGGACGCCCGACAACCATCGCCTTTAATGAGGTATACCTCGCATTAAAGACAAATAGCATCGACGCACAGGAAAACCCCTTGCCGACCATCGAATCCAAAAAATTCTATGAGGCTCAGGCCGCTATTGCCATCGACAATCACGTTGTTCAGGACAAATCCATTCTTTTTTCGCAGGCACGCTGGGACAAGCTTTCAGATGAGCAGCACTCCTGGTTGGAGGCTGCAGGGCATGCTGCAAAAGAAGAAAGCATCAAACTTGTTACCGAAGAATCGGATAAGCTCATAGGTTTCTTCCAGTCCGAGGGCTTGACCATCACCTATCCGGATATAAAACCAATGCAGGAAGCGATGAAACCCTATTATGCAAAGATAGAAGAAGAACTTGGTGTTCAGGGTTTGATCGAAAGGCTTATCAAGCTGTAATAGAAACGGGTGGGAAGTTTCCCCGTCAGATAGACATTATCGGGAAACTTCCCTTTATCACCTTTATATAATCGGAGTATATTGTGAAGGCCCCTACATGGTATGAAAGAACATTATTACTCGAAGAATGTGTGGAAATCACTTGCTTTATTTTTTTATTTTTCTCGGTTCTTTTGCAAATATTCTTCAGAATCAAGCTAATATCTATCCATATCAATTATGCACCGATCTGGACGGAAGAGCTTTCCCGATGGCTTTACGTCTACATTGTATTTTTCGGAGCAAGTCAAGGTATCCACTACCGAGAGCATATCGGTATCGATCTCTTCGTCAATAAGTGCCCGAAAGCCGTACAATCTTCTGTTCGACTTTTCGCCGATATTGTCATGGCCATAGCTTGTGTGATCATTGTCTATTACGGAATTCGGAATATGCCCTTCGCCGTGAAGCAACGGCCATTAACGTTACCGACCACTAACGGTACCCTGTATGCAGTAATTCCAATCACTTTCTCACTTATGACAATTCGTACCGGATTCAATATTCTCGGTGATCTTCATGAAATCAAGTTATGCATGCTTACGAAGAAAAGAGGAAGTGAAACATGATAGGATTCTTTTTGACTTGGATCATTCTATTACTGATAGGAATGCCCATCACCTTTACGATCATTATCGCAAGTCTCATCTATATGCTGCAGCATGGAGGGATTATGCTGGCCGCACAGCGCATAGTTGCCGGAGTTGATTCCTTTACCCTTCTTGCCGTACCGTTTTTTATTTTCAGCGGGAATCTCATGAATGCCACGGGGATCACCGATCGTATCTTTAAATTTGCAAAGACAATGGTTGGTCATATCTCCGGAGGTCTGGGCCACGTGAATATCCTTGCGAGCCTTCTCTTTTCGGGGATGTCGGGCTCGGCTCATGCCGACGCCGGAGGACTGGGCCAAATCGAAATTCAAGCGATGCGGGAAGAAGGCTATGACGACGGCTTCAGCGGCGCAATAACTGCAGCATCAAGTGTGGTCGGCCCCCTGATGCCGCCAAGTATCCCCATGGTCATCTACGGCGCCATAGCAAGTGTATCGGTGGGCAAGCTTTTTATGGGCGGAATCATTCCGGCAATTCTCTGTGCCTTTTCCCTCATGGTATATGTCTACTTTTATTCGAAAAAACAGAACTACAAAATATACAAAAAGGCGAGCGCCTCCGAACGGTGGCATGCATTTATAGAGGCCTTCCCCGCCCTGGTAACTCCGGTCATTATCATTGCCGGGATTTTCTCCGGGGTTTTTACCCCCACCGAGGCGGCGGCCGTTACATCGCTTTATGCACTCATCCTTGGGATTTTCGTCTATAAGAGTTTTTCGATCAGAAAAATGCGACAAATCTTTAAAGATACCCTGAGTAATACCGCCGTGATAGGTTTTCTTACCGCTGCAATATCGCTCATGGGCTATGTTCTTGCCAGAGAACAAATTCCGCAAAAAATTGCAAGTTTCTTCCTTACGTATACGGCAAATCCCCTCCTTTTTCTTCTATCGGTCAATGTTCTTTTGATCATTCTCGGAACCATGATAGAAACCATGGCCATTATCCTTTTGGTAATTCCCATTCTTGTTCCCGTGGCAATGCAACTTGGTATAGATCCCGTACATTTTGGTGTGGTCGTCACCATGAATATGATGGTCGGCATTTTAACACCCCCGATGGGGGTATCGCTTTTCGTGGTATCTAAAGTGGGAAACATCCCTTTCGAACGATTATCCAAATCCATCATTCCCTTTTTTATACCGTTATTTTTCGTCTTATTTTTACTAATGATATTTCCGGATATCGTTATGTTCCTCCCCAATCTGATGGATTAAAGGCAATGGAGAGGCATGCATGGAAAATCTTCATACATTATTTGATTTGACAGGCAAGGTTGCAGTTGTTACCGGCGGCTACACAGGCCTTGGGTACGATATGGCCTGTGCACTTTCCGAATATGGAGCAACGGTAGTTATAAGCTCCAGATCCCGGGAGAAAGCTGAGAATGTCGCCCGGTCTATGTCCGAAACATACCACAATAGGGTAATCGGCCTCGATTTGGATCAAAGCAACTATGACAGCTGCAAAACCCTTGCCGACAGCGTTCATGAGGAATGTAAGCGCATAGACATCCTGATAAACAACGCAGGAGGCGGGTCGGGAAAGGGAAAATGTAATTTCCTCGAACGTAATCCGGAGCTGATGCGTTCTATGATCGAGACCAACCTGCTCGGCCCTCTCTTCTGCTGTCAGAGTTTCGGGCGCTACATGGTCGATCAAAATTCCGGATCGATTATCAATATAGCATCGATAGCCGGTATTACAGGACGTGATCGATCGATGTACCACAAAGCGAAGAAGGAAGAACAACCTGTCGAGTACGCAGCATCGAAAGGCGGAATTATCGGGATGACGCTGGATTTGGCGGCCTATATGGCCCCTTTCAATGTAAGGGTAAATGCTATATCCCCAGGCGGCTTTGATAAGGGAGAATTAACAAAAGCGTTTGTGCAGGCCTATTCGGAAAGAACTCCGCTCGGTCACATGGGAGTCCTCAACAAAGAAATCATGGGAACCGCACTTTTCCTTGCCTCGGAGGCATCCTCTTATATCACGGGCCAAAATATCGTTGTCGACGGAGGATTTTCAACCTGCCGGTAGGGCCCGGCAGGTTTTTATCTTCACTGTCAGTCGGCCGTAAAAAGCAGGATCAAGGTCGGCCGAGGTATCCAAACGGCGCCGGAGCTCTAAACCGCCTTCGAGTTCAAACGAAAGCTCTCCCCCGGTATCGTAGGAAAGCATGGGACCGATCAAAAATTGGGCCAGATTGAGCGCCTCTGTATCTACCACTCCATCGGATGATTCGGCTTTTACGACCGTTAGTGTCGAGCTGTTGATAGCGTTTACGGATAAACGAAGGCGCTTGCTTAACGGGTAGGTAAACGAAAAGCGAAAGAGAAATAATAGTGAAACGATGAGACCATTTTCCCATTCCTTTGAAATCCCCACTATCGGCAGCAAGGGGTATTCGAAATTTTCTGAATAAACGACTCCCCATTGAGTGGAAAAATCGGACAACGGCAGAGAGATCAACCCCATCAGGAAGATTGCCCCGGCCTCCCCTAAAGGTTCCAGGTCCCGATCCCAAAGATATTCAAGGCCCAACCGGCTAAGGAGCATGATCCCTTCGGAATAACCAAGTACCGCACCGATAGAGGCTGACATGTGGTGTAACAGATATTCTTCGGAGCCTTCGATATTTCGACTATGTACTCTATCGAAATAGGAGACCAGTGAGGCAGAGACACCGCCCCTTTCCCCAAAGGGTAAAGGAAAGAGTGGCGTATCAACCCCGATGCTTATTCCCGATTTATCAAGGCCCTCCCTGCCGGAAGTTTCCCTATTTCCGTAAACCTGTAAAGAGAATGCGGGACAGATGGAAACTTGAGAGTCGGCAAACAGGGGCGGCCGTACCATAAAAGCACATGCCAAAAGACATCCCGCTATCTTCAGGATGTACTTCCCTTGTTGCACATCCCGTGTTGACAAACATCGGCTCATAAGCTTAAGGTATATCATTATTGACCAATGGTCAATAATGACTAATAGACAGGAATATGGTATATGACGATACGAAACGGAAAAAGAGTAGCGATAGGTTTTCTCATCCTTATGGCAGTTCAGGCAAATGCGGAGGAACTTGCACTTATCCTGGACGGTCCCTCGGAAAACTACGTCCCCTTGCTGGCCGAGATTACACAGCAGTTCAGCAACGAAGAGATAATGGCCGAACCGGTGCTCATTGCGGACAATATATTGAGTATGGCTCCGCCGGAAGCGATCATCAAGGTAAAAAAGGCCTGGCCGGAACATGGCTTCAAGAGGATTCTTGCCTTGGGATATGCCAGCTCGAAAACGGCCTTTGCCATAGCTGGCCAGGAAGATATCATCCTTTCGGTTTGCGAAGGACTCCCGGATAAGGCGGTGGCAGAGCTACGGATGCTTGCAGGCACATCGGGAAACGTTCTTGTTATATCGGTCCCGCCTATACCGAAAGAAGAAATAGGGAGAGCAAAAGAGCAGTTCAACTTTACCCGTATAGGGGTGATGGCAGACCAGGATCTTTCCCGATGGAACGATACAATCCCCAGCTGGTATCAAGAAGCTTTAGCGGATGATAGCGAAGTCGGCATTGAGCTCTTGGACTACACAGATACAGAGACCATGATCGAAGGCATTCAAGCATTGGACTATGATGCCTTCTATCTCTTACCAACCGCTCGTCTATCGGAAAAAGAACGCCGGCAGCTATATCTTGCATCGAGCAAACTGCATATCCCCCTTATTAGCGGTGCCGGAGAAAAAGAGGTTGAATTGGGCGCCTTGGCAGCCTATAAGCCCGCATTAACGACACAGCTTGCACGGGAAATTGTCGTAAGTCTCGATCAGCAAAAAGCGGGATGGAAGGCCCTGACAACGCCATTAGTGGAAATACATCCCCCGCCCAAACTATCGATAAACCTCTCAAGTGCAGACAATATAGGTCTTTCCCTTAGCTGGGAAACCCTTCTTGCGGCAGAACTACTTGGCAGCTCCAGTGCAGTTGTACCGTTTCCCGATATAAAGGAGCTGCTGGAGCTGGCAAAGCGGCATAGTCCCGAACTGAGGGCATCGGAAGATGCAGTACATGTTCAAGAAGCCACAACAGCGCTTTCACGCAGCCACTTACTCCCCTCCCTCGATACCTACCTACAGGGAAGCCGCATCGATAAAGACCGGGCCGAAAGCCTCGGAACCCCGGATGAACTCCAGCTGATCGGCGGCTTACAATTTCAACAGCTTTTGTGGTCAGAAGAAGCGTGGGCACAATATGATATCCAAAAATCACTCTTACAACAAAGCAAACAGCAAAACTCCAGTACCCTCGATTCCATACTCTCTTCTACGACCGATGCCTATTATACGATCATACAGGCCGATGCCTCGGTGAGGGCAGCCCAGGAAAACCTTGCAAGCACAAGGGCTTATCTTGGTCGTGCAAAACTACTTAAGAAGACGGGACAGGGAAGCGAGGCCGATGTTGCGCGTTTCGAGGCTAAAACGGCCCGGGACTCCCAGCAGCTTATTGATGCCGTGTTTTCGGCAAAAAATGCCCGCTTGGAGCTCTTCAGAGTCACTGGTTTTACGGAAGAAGGCAAACACTATATCGTTCCCGAAAGTAATCCTGGCGGAGACACATGGGAACACTTCCTTTCAGAAATTGACAACGGACGCAAAAGTGAGAAGCTGACTGCCTTTTTCCTTTCTGAGGTCTATGCCTATTCCCCGGATCTGGCAGCCTTAGGATTCTTTGTACGGGCTTCGGAAAAAGAGCGACAATATAGACGAAAGGCCTTCTACTCCCCAACGATTTCCCTGGTAGCGCAGCTTGAACGGAGCCTCTACACAGCAGGAGCATCTTCACCAGCAAGCATTCAAATTTCCGGATTCCCGGAAATCAACCTCCAATCCGAAGATGCGGATGATACAAGCTGGCTTATTGGTATTAATGTATCCTTCCCCCTTTTTACGGGAACGGAAAGAACGGCGCAACTGCACAAGGCAGAGGCAAAGGTCGATCAAGCAACCGCAAGCCTGCTCGACGGGCGGAACAGGATAGAACAAGTTGTACGGCAAGTGGTTTCTCAGGCACTTGCCGTCAGCAGGAAACTGGACCAAAGCAGGGCAGGAGAACGAGCTGCACAGCAGCTTCTCGATCTCACCGTGCACTCATATGTGCAAGGAATTGCAACAAGCTACGAACTTCTCGACGCCCAGCAAGATGCTTTCTTAGCCAGGCAGCAAACCATAGATCTCAAAGCGGAACTCAATATTCTCTCTTCCAGGCTTCTTAGGCTTGCAGGTCGAAGCGAAGCACTGTTTTCCGAAGAAAAAATGAGGCAACTGATACAAGACTACAAGGACAGCAGCAAGGAGCAGTAAACAGATGAAGCATAAGGTGATTTCATGTTTTCTTCTCTCCATATCGACTATGGCGGTACTTTCCTGCGCAGTAAAAGAAGAACAAACACAGCAGACGCAAAAGTATCGGCCCGTGTGTACGATAACAGCAAGAGAAGGGGATCAAAACAGGCTCTATCACTATGTAGGGACGATACGTGCTGCACAGGAAGTGAAACTAAGTTTTAAGGTATCGGGAAGGATCGAAAGGATTTTTTGTGACGAAGGCCAGATCATGGAAAAAGGACGGACCATCGCTCAAATAGAAAGAGAAGAGTATCAGATCGAAGTCACGCGGGCAGAAGCGGCCTTGCAGAGTGCCGATGTGCAAGCGCTACATGCTGAAACCGACTACAACAGGACACGGGAGTTATATCGAAACGATGGGATAAGTCGCAGTGATCTGGATGCAGCACTCACCTCTCTGAAAGTGGCAGAAGCAAATCAGAGTGCAGCCCAGCAACAACTGAAAGCGGCAAGGGTAAAACTTGATGCCACATCCATGAAGGCACCTCTCACAGGGGCCATCGCCTGCCTGACAGTAAACGAACATGAAATAGTCAGTGCCGGCCAGCCAATAGGTATCATTTCATCCAATGACGCCTACGAGGTTAGCTTTACGGTACCGGGGAGGATTGTATCGTACATGGCCCCGGGTCAGTTCATTCGTCTCAAAATCGTCGATATTTCGGAAACGCCCCTCACCGCCCGGATCCAAACCATCGGTGCCGGAAGCGAGCAATCAAACACCCTCTACCCCGTCACCGCCCGGTGCATCGACATGCCCGAAGGTATTCGCGCCGGTATGTCGGCGGAGGTTCTTGTTTCCCTGGAACATCAAGGGGATCGGCAAAGTATTATCGTTCCGTCACATGTAATCATGAGAGAAAACGAAAAGGAATTTCTTTTCATAGCAATCCCGAAAGATGAAAACCTTGCCCATATTACAAAACGGGAGGTAGAAACGGGAAGCCTGACAAATGCGGGGATAGAAATTCTTTCAGGTATCACACCCGGGGAAAAAATAGTCACCGCCGGGATGGGGCTTCTTAGTGAAGGAGAGACCGTTCGATTGGAGGCGGGAGGGAAATGAATCTTACGCGCGCGGCCATCACCAACAACAGGACGACAGTTATTATCATTCTTCTTATGATTGTAGGCGGAATATACTCCTATATATCCATGCCGAAGGCCGAAGATCCCGGCTTTACCATACGAGTTGCGCAGGTCATTACCTACTATCCAGGGGCAAGCCCGGAACGAGTCAGAAAACTTGTCACCGAGCCCCTGGAAGATGCAATAGAGGGGATTCCCGAGGTCGAGGAAGTTCGTTCGCAGTCGAAAGCGGATGTTTCGATCATCAGTGTCAAGATCGCCTTTGCATATTCCAATCTTGATCCCATATGGAGCGACCTGGAAGAAGTGGTGGGATCAATCGCACAAGATCTGCCCGACGGTATAACAGGCCCCTATATCAACGACAAATTTTCCGATATCTATCCGATCCTCCTCACCGTTTCGGGCAGGGATTTTACCCTTCAGGAACTCGGAGATGTTGCAGAAGGGCTGAAACGGGAAATCCAAAAGGAAACTCAGGTTGGCGACGTACGTATAGAAGGGGTACCTGATGAACAGATAACCGTACGCTATGATTCTTCCCAACTCACAAATTTCCGGATTACGCCGTATCAGCTTGCAAGTGTGATGGAAAACACCAACATCGTCCGCCCGGGGGGAAGCATAAGAACCTCGCAGGAACGCATTTCGATAGAACCCTCGGGTTCCTTTGCCGATCTGGAGGCATTAAAGAGCACCCTGATTACTATTCCCGGCCGGCAAGAGGTGGTCCCCCTTTCCGACATCGCCGAAGTGGTAAAAGAAGAAAAGCACCCTTTCGACAAGTACATCTCGGCAAACGGAGAACATGCTGTTCTCATAGCCGTCAATATGAAAGAAGGTGGAAATATCACGACCATGGGAGATCAGATGAGGGCCCTGATCGAAGATATGAAAGACCACTACCCCATCGGGATAAATTTCGATTTCATTGTTTTTCAGCCCAGCATAGTCGAGGATCTTATATCGACCTTCACATCCAATGTACTTCAAGCCATGATCATTGTCCTCATCGTGATGTTTTTCTTCCTGGGATTCAGGGAGGGAATTCTCGTGGCCTCATTGGTCCCGCTCTCGATGCTTACCACCCTCAGCATTATGAAGGCGACGGGAATCTGGATAGATCAAATGTCACTTGCCTCGCTGATTATCGTTTTGGGGATGTTGGTGGATAACGCCATCGTCATCACGGAATCCACAACAGTCCTGATGAAAGAGGGGATGACGGTCTTTGATACCTCCCTAAAATCGGTAAAAGAATTACGGATTCCCCTCCTTACAAGCTCGCTAACCACCGCCTTCGCCTTTCTTCCCATTGTCATGTCGCAAAATCAGACAGGAGAATTTACCCGGCCGCTTTTTTGGGTCGTATCCATCACGCTTCTCGCCTCATGGATGATCTCCACGACAATCATTCCCTTTTTTGCTCAACGGCTCCTTGCAAAAAGGTATCAGGGAAGAAAAGCGAAAGCATCTCAAAGGAAAAACAAAACATCACCTTCCCGTTTTCCTGCCTATTACGAAACGTTGCTTGCACGCATGTTGAAACATAGAGGTATAGTTGTCCTGGTGCTTATGGCAGCGTTCATCGGAGCACTCTGCCTTTTCACTCGCATCCCCTCCTCTTTTTTCCCTACCGCAGACTTTCCCGTCTTCACCGCAGAGGTAGTTCTTCCCCGGGGAAGCTCAATTGAGCGTTCGGCAGAGGTAGCAAGAGACTTCGACCGATTTCTCACCACAGAGAGGGGCGCCGACAAAGGAGATGTGGTTAGCTGGGGAACCTTCGTCGGAGGAGGAATCCCACGATTTCGGCTCAATGTTTCTCCGGAATCAGCCAGACCGGAATACATCTTTATCATCATCAACACCAGCGATTATAAGGACATAGAGCCGCTCATGGCCAAAATCGAAAACTATGCGACTACAAAGCATCCCGATGCACGATTGACCCAAAAGCGTTTTACTACCGGGGTGGAAGTTGATGCTCCGGTGGAGATTCGCATCTCGGGGCCGGAGAGAAGGCAGCTGATGGAAATCGTCGGATTGCTAAAGGCAAAACTTGCCGAGACAAAGGGTTTAAAACATATTCGGGACGACTGGGGAGCCGATGTCAAGAAGCTTGATATCACCATCGACGAGGAACTTGCACGAAAAGCCGGGGTGAGTAATCAGGATATTGCTATATCACTGCAGGCCGCTACACAGGGTATTACAGTTTCCCAATATCGCGGGGATGAGGAGATCATTCCCATTGTTCTCAAAGATGGTGCGATAGACGATAGGGACATCGACAGACTTTCATCGCTGCAGACCTATGCCCAGTCATCGGGAAAAGCGGTCAACCTTTCCCAGGTGGCCGGTGTCGACCTCCTCTGGCAGCCGGCGGTCATTATCAGAAAAGATGGACTTGATACCATTACCGTCCAGGCAGAAACGACGAAGGATGTAAGCGCCATCGAACTGGCTGATAGGATCGATAGTTGGCTGATAAAAGAAAAAGAGCATTGGCCTGTCGGCTTTTCCTACGAATTCGGCGGCGAGATGGAGGGATCTTCCGATGCAAACAAGGCTATTATGAGGGAGGTTCCCTTAGCCTTTCTTCTTATACTTCTTCTACTGGTGGCACAGTTTAACTCTCTCAGAAGGGCCTTTGTCATTCTGGTTACAATCCCCTTCGGTTTCATCGGCGTAGTTATCGGACTCTTGGTAAGCGGCAGTCCCTTTAGCTTTATGAGCCTTCTCGGCCTTGTTTCCCTTGCGGGGATAGTGGTGAATAACGCCATCATTCTGATCGACAGGATCGAAACGGAACGAAAAAACAAGGGAAGCCTGGAGAAGGCCATCATCGTTTCGGCTTCGAAAAGATTATGGCCGATTCTGCTTACCACAACGACCACTATCGGGGGGCTGATCCCGCTTATGCTTTTTGGAGGTCCGCTGTGGCTTCCCATGGCCTCCGCCATTATCTTCGGGTTAGGTTTTTCGACAATCCTTACCCTCGGTTTTGTACCGGTACTCTATCATCTGCTCTTTTCTCCAAGGAAGGGAAATCCCCGTAAGGGGGCATCTCTTAGATAATTTCGATTATGTCGACCAAAGACAAAAAAGCTGGTAGCATGGAAAAACATGAGTGAGCGGGTTAAGAGGAAGCAATCTGCAGCAAGGCAGCGGCTTATAACCGCTGCCAAAAAGCTGTTCTATGAAAAAGGTTACGATAAAACAACGGTCCTCGACATAACGACAAGGGCCGATGTCAGCAAGGGGTCATATTATACCCATTTCTCCACCAAGGCCGATATTCTTGCCACCATCGTTATCGAAAACTTAATCCGTCAGACCAAAGAAATAGAAGCGATACGGAACACTCCCGTCTCCGGCATCGAAAAGCTGGAGAAGGTCCTTCGTCTTTTCGTCGATCATTTTCTCGCCGAGCCCGAGAATGGTGATATCACGACGAATACGGAAGTAGCCTTCTGCAGGAACGAGCTTTCCCGCGATGTGGCACGTATGATTGTCTCCCATATCGGCCTTTTACGCCAACAGTTCATGCAGATCGTAGGTGAAGGAATCAAAGACGGTACTATTCGCAACATCGATAATTTTGAAACCTTCGGGGATGTTGTTATCCCGATGGCCAGATCCTATCTCGCCCGGACGGCGCTTTTTGCCAATGCCGCCCCGCCCCGTCCGGAACACTTCAAAAACAATGCCAAACACATGGTCGACTTTTTCATTGCCGTTCTTTCTCCTTAAATCCGAAAAAGTATCCTCATGAACTGCCGGCATATCCGTAAAAACGTCAATCGCCTTTCGAGAAACGTAATACATTCCAGGAAAGAGGGGGAAGTATTACTGAACAGCTACCGTTTTCCCAGGCAGGGAGTGTGCCCCTGCGGGGAACAACGTTTTGTTGATCGGCAGAATTGTAGGCCTTGGGATCGGGACCATCGAGGATGATATGGTCTGCAGGCATAAAATCTTCAAACGAACGCAGGTCACAAGATAGCTCCATGCTCTTTTCCGGGGATCGATTTACGGCAAAAAGCGTTAAATCTCCTTCTTGTTCATTATATACAGCTATTGCGGTAAGGTAAGAAACATCACCAAAGGTTACACTTTCATAGCTTGGGGCATCCAACGGGGTCTGAAGCACGGTACCACGTCCGTAACGTGAGGCATGAAGAAAGGGATAGTAGATGGTTTGGGCCCATGCGCCTTTTTCCGGTTCGGTCATGATCGGCGCAATGACATTTACCAGTTGGGCCAGACAAGCAATCTTGACGCGGTCGGCATGCTTTAGAAGGGTAATCAGTAGCTCTCCAACAAGAACGGCATCTTCCAAGGTGTAACGGTCCTGGAGGAGCGGAGGCCCGACGGTCCAGGGTTCCTGTTTTTTATCCGCTTCGTTAGAATGAAACCAGACATTCCATTCATCAAAAGCGATATTGATCTGCTTCTTACTTCGCTTTTTTGCCTTTACAAAATCACAGGTGGCTATGACGGTTCGAATGTAATGGTCCATATCCTCCGACTGGGCCATATATTCAAGAATATTATCATCTTCATTACCATAGTAGTTGTGGAGTGCAATATAATCCACCTCGTCGTAGGTTTCCATAAGGACCGTAGCTTCCCAATCCGGATAGCTTGGCATGCGACTGTTTGAACTGCCGCAGACAATCAGCTCGATGGATGGGTCAACCCATTTCATCACCCGCCCTGCCTCCGAGGCAAGCCGGCCGTACTCATAGGCTGTTTTGTGCCCGATCTGCCAGCGGCCGTCCATCTCATTTCCAAGGCTCCAGACCTTTATATTGTGAGGTTCGGGATATCCGTGGGAGCGACGCAGATCACTCCAATAGGTACCGGAAGGATGATTACAGTATTCAATCAGACTTTGTGCTGCCTCAATACCGCGGGTTCCGAGGTTTACCGCAAGATTGACTTCGGCCCCGACCTTACTCGCCCAGTCCATGAACTCATTTGTTCCGATTTGGTTAGGCTCGATGCTGCGCCAGGCAAGATCCAGCCGAGTAGGACGTTCCCTCTTCGGCCCTACACCATCTTCCCAACGATAACCGGAAACAAAATTCCCACCGGGATAGCGGATCAGCGGAACGTCAAGTTTTTTTACCATCTCGATAACATCACCACGAAACCCTTGCTCATCGGCTGTTGGATGATCAGGATCGTAAATGCCACCGTAAACAGCCCGCCCAAGATGTTCAATGAATGAACCGAAGAGTCTCGGATCTACCTCAGAAAGCGTAAATGACGTATCTACAATTATTTTACCACTAAGTGTTTCCATAGATGCAATACTCCTTATCCTATATCTGAGTCCTATATCTGATTATCCTTTGATTGATCCTGCACTCAGCCCGGAAATAAAAAACCGTTGAAATAAGAGAAAAACAATGATAATCGGTACGGTGGCAACAAAAGCACCGGAAAGAAGCATATCGTAATTGTTGCCGTAGGGAGTCAAAAGTGAATTCAACCCTATTGGTATGGTGAACATTTTCTCGGTTCTCATGACGATCAGGGGCCAAAGAAAGTCATTCCAACTTTGGAGAGAAACAAGAATGATCATGGCGCCGAAGGCCGGTATCATCAACGGCATCATGATTCGAAAAAAGATACCGATCTCCGACACTCCGTCTATTCGCCCGGCATCAAGAAAGGCCCTTGGCAAGGTTACGGCATATTGCCTGAAAAAGAATATAGCAAAGGGATAGACAACAAACGGCAGTATCACTCCCCATACCGTATTAATCAAACGAAGGCTAATGATCATACGGTATAGCGGCAAGATAAGGATTTGGATGGGCACAACCATCAGAAATAGCACGAGGGAAAGAAAAAAACTTCTCCCCTTAAATTCATACATACCAAGACCATATCCTACAAAGGCCGAAAACAAGACCGACAAACCGGTTCGAAGCACCATGATGACAATGCTGTTTCGCAGCCAGAAACCGTAGGCACCCTTACGGGCGGTAAAAAGCCCCAAGATGTTCTCAGCGGACAAGCCTTCGGGGATAAGGGTTTTTAACGTAATCCCGAATCTCATTAGTTCCTGCCCCGGACGGAAGGCGGCAAGAACGAGAGCATACACAGGAAACAAAAAGACAAGCCCGGTTACCGTTAGAATACCCACCGTGCCAAAGCCGATAACTTTCGATTTTTTTCCCACTGTTCGCATCTAAACCCGCTCCTGTTTGAAAAAACCAGTTATTTTTAGAAAGGTAAAGCTGACCAAAAGCACCAGAAACAGAAGCGCTATACCGACTGCAGAACCAAACCCCATGTCCGCCGCTTCAAATCCCCGTCGATAAATATAACGAACGATAGTAAGCCCGGAATTGTCCGGGGAACCGGCACTCCACAAAATGTAGCTCTCCTCAAACATGGCAAGCCCGCCGAAAATGCTGATAGCCGTAACAAAAACGGTTGTCGGTTTTAGGAGAGGGATTGTTATCCGAAATAATTTCTGGACAGGACCGGCTCCGTCTATTTCCGCCGACTCATACAGATCATGAGGTATTTGCTGCAAACCAGAAAGGAAATAAACAATATTAATTCCGGTCCATCTCCAGGTAGCTATCAATACAAGAAGAAACATGGACTTCCACGAGCCAGCTAAAAGCCATGCCTGAGGCTCCCCGCCGAAAAGCCCTACGAAGCGATTCACGAGGGCCATATCGCTGGAAGCAAAAAGCAGACGGAAAATCGTGCCAACGACAACTACCGACATCAAAGCCGGAATAAAAAGCATCCCCCGCAACAGATAACTTTTTTTTCCGGGAATCGAGTTCAGCAAGACAGCCAGAATCATTGGGACCGGAATCAAAACGACAATAGTCCAAAACATATATGTAAGACTATTTTTCACCGCTGTAAAAAACTGTGGATTCAACAGTCGTTTATAATTCGTCCCTCCTATGAAACGGACCTGTCCCGGAACGATTTCCTGAAAACTCATAACCAGCGTACTGATAACCGGATATAAAAAAAAGATAAGAAAAGATAAAATAAACGGAAAAACAAACATATACGGAGCACGTTTTCTGCTATCGGCGAACAGGGTCATACAGTTACCTCTCACAGCTTCTCAAAAGGCTCAAAGAAAGACTGCGAGAAGCAATATACTTCCCGCAGTCGCGGTATATTCATCGTGACTAATACATAGCGCGGACCTGATTGGCTGCATCAACCAATGCCTCTCGAGGCGTTTTGCTCTGGTCTTCAAGCACCTGATACATTACTTCCGACTGTATGACATTAATGATATCGGGAACCGCAGGTGACATATGGACAGGATAAATCTCATCCTTGACCTTGAGAACTTCATCGAAGATTTTTGTACCATTTATGTAATAGTCGGTAAATTTGTTCTTCTCATGCAGTGCCGGATCTTCCCAGACACTCCATCGGGGAGGATCAAAGCCCAAGAGTTTCCATAAAAGGATATTGCCTTCTTTTGACAGCTTTGCAAAGGCAAGGAAATCTTTTGCAAGCTCAATATCGTCCGCTTGATTTGTTACCACGGTACCGGTGCCGCCCATACCTGCCGAACGGTGACCGGTCGGAGTAAACCTCGGACAGGGACGGATGAGGATCTTGCCTTTAAGATCCGGCATATAGTCTGTGAAACGGTTCATATACCAGAAAGGCATAGCAATACTCGCAGCTCCGCCATTGTTCATGAAACCATAATACTCTTCAGAATGACAGAATCCGCCGGGTGTCGGTATCGCAATGTTGTATGTATGCATCATATCGTAAAGGAATTGAAGAGTATCGATATTAATGTCGTTGTCTAAAATGATCTTGCCATTTTCGTCCACAAAGTCGGAACCCCGTTGTGAAATCAAGGGCCAAAAACTCCACTGTTCGGTCACTTCGATGGTAGTCATTGGTTTACCGGTTGCCGCTTTTACCTTTTTTCCAGCCTCGACATAGTCATCCCAGGTTTCAATGGTATCGGGATCCACCCCAGCCTTATTGAGAATATCCATATTGTAATACATGACCAAGGCCCCGACATGGAACGGAAGTCCGTAATATTTGCCGTCTTTGGCATAAATTTCAAAGCGTCCCTTGACCAATTCGTCCATGATGGGTTCAACTTTATCATTCATCGCCGCAAATTGAGGGACCCCTTTGAGATAGTTTGGGAACCGCGCAATCTCGACGTCAACAATGTCGGGGGCCCCAACTCCCGATTGAAGTGCAACCAGTAATTGATTGTGCATCTCATCATAGGGGTAGGCAGTTGCCACCAATTCTATTTGGCGATCAGGATATTCTTCATTCCAAAGTTTGGCCATCTGCTCATAAAATTCAATATGCGTCTCCTGAAATGTCCAGAGTTCAAGTTCTGTACCCCCTTTCACGCCCTCTGACTCACCCTGACCGCCGGCAACCACCGAAAAAACGAGGACCAGGGCCAAGCTCATAAGAAAGAAAAAACGCTTAGCAAACGCAAAAAACATACAAACCCTCCTTTCTGATATATATCATAATACATGATATTAAAAAATATAATTTATCGTTAATACCATATGTACACACTATTACACTCAACTATTGATGTGAAATATTGTAACATGGTCTATTTTAGACGTAAAGTTCATTTTTTACGATTTATATCCTAATATATGTCTATAAAATGGAGAAAATACGAGGGAAATCTAAACAAAGGATCTTGTTGAATATCATTATTTATGATTCAATAAAATGATGGATGAGGATCAGATTCTAGTTATTGAACCACGACAAGGCCTTGATATATTAAAAGGGCTTGCTTCGGAAATACGGGTTGAAATTCTTTTGCTTGTTCAAAAACGGTCACGCAATATAAATGAAATAGCCCAAGCCCTCGGCATGGCACAATCTACCATCGCAACAAACGTAATGGTATTGGAAAAAGCCGGTCTGATACGAACAGAAAGTATTAAAGGCAAAAAAGGAATGCAAAAGATTTGTCATCCTGTTTATCGTGAGATGGTTGTCAAACTTAAAGGTGAAGAGCCGCAGCAATCTCGGGATGATATTGTTGAAGTAGAGATGCCTATCGGACTTTATACACGCTATAACGTTACCGCACCCTGCGGATTATGCTCGGCAGAAAATATTATCGGCTATCTTGATGTTCCTTCTTCATTTTTAGATCCGGCAAGAATGAAGGCCGGCCTCATTTGGTTTGAGACAGGATATATCGAATACAAATTTCCAAATAACAGCCTCTACAAAGAACGCCCGGTCACAGGCGTTGAGTTTATAGCCGAACTATCATCTGAAGTCCCGGGAACCAATAAAGAATGGCTTTCCGACATTTGTGTTTCGATAAACGGCATAAAAATCGGGATATGGACGTCTCCCGGAGATTACGGAGACCGGCGAGGGAAATACACTCCGACATGGTGGAAACTTGAAGGATCACAATACGGTCTCCGTAAGAGTTGGCGAGTAACCCCGGAAGGCTCCTTCATTGACGGGGTTAAAATATCGGATATCACCCTTGCGGACTTATCACTGGAGGCCCACCACTCGATAACAATCAGAATCGGGGTAGAAGAATCGGCAGATCATGTCGGAGGTGCCAATATATTTGGAAGAGGCTTCGGGAATTATAACCAAGATCTCATTCTTCGTATATTATTTTGATGATAGTACCAAGCTCAATGATACATCACCGAGAAAAAGAATGCACCCGGGAACTTTTCTCAAGAAAGGACAGGACCATTGACAGATCCTGCCACGGCAGGTCGGCCAATTGATGGTGCCTGCCCTGAAGGGTCAAAAGCCGACGCCGCAAAACAACCTCGTGAAGAAGGGCCGAAGTGTACGGATCTTTTTCAGGATGCATAAGTGCATTGGCAAGACGGGAAAGCCTGAAGGCGGTAAGCAGCTGGGCCGTGGAATAGCCACCGCCCCAGGGCCAGGCGGCGCTTCCCAGGGCCCTCTGAAAGGGGGCATCGGCAATCTGACCGGCGTCAAACCCCTCTATTCCGGGAACGGGATAGAAAAGGCTTATGCCGATCACCGTCGGCAAAGTCTCCAGATAGAGGAGGTTTTTGACGGCTGTGTCGAAAGACTCGCCGGGAAGTCCGGCAATGAAATAGGTAATAATCTCCGCGCCAAGCTCGGAGGCAGCCGAAACAAGCCGGGCATAGTGTCCGAGGCTGCCGCTACGCCGTTCCCGCTTTCGCTCCCCGCTCTCCACCGAAGCAATGGAAAAATTGAATTTTCTAAATCCCAGTTTAAAAATGATCCGAAGATCATCGGGATCGAGGAAACGGTAATCGATACCATTCTCTGCGGAACATCGTGCCTCGGGGAACCTGCGGTGAAGAGCGGAAAGCAGTTCGAGGAACCAGGCGCGATCCGCTGAGAGGTTGTCGTCCTCAAAGGCGATCAACCGCACATGCCTGTCGACTACGGCTTTTTCAGCAATGGCCATGATCCGGGAAACCGATGCCGTGCGAAAGCGAAGGCCGTGGACAAGGCGATTGGCGCAGAAACGGCAACGCATGGGGCAGCCACGGCTGGCGGATATTGACAGAATACCGCCCTTTTCATAGTAAAAAACGGCGGGGGAAGCCTCCTGTTCTCCTCCACACGCATCGGTAGGAGCGTCGAAGCGCCCCGAGAGCGGGGCACCGGCGGCAAGCCAACGGAGGAGGGAGAGCTCTCCCAATCCGGTAAAAATCAAATCGAAAAAACCACATCGCTCAAAACGGGAGGGGTCGACCGAAACACCGGCGCCCCCTATTCCGAGACGCAACGCAGGATAGAGCTTACGAAACGAGGATGCCATGGAGAGGGCATCTTCTCCGTAGGCCCAGGCGAAGAGGCCGATAAAAACCAGATCAGGTCTGCCCTCACCTACCAGCCTTGCAGCCTCATCATAGTCCGGGCCAAATCGACGAAATGAACCGAAGCCGGAGAGGGCTCCCCGTTCTCCGGGAACCAGAAAAGGACGAAGATGGGAAACTGCCTTGGGCAGGGCAAGAGAGCTCACCTGCTTATGACGCGGGAAATTATAGAGAGCTACCTCGCAGCCTGCATCCCTCAGGATTTGCCCCACAAGCTCCAATCCGAGGGCATTCAAACGGTGAGACGTTCGGTAAAAATCACGCAGGGGTGGCTGAATAAGCGCAATACGCATGACGATCAGCTTGTTCCGGAGGCCTCTTCCAAAACACGCAAGACCTCTGGAAGAAGTTGCTTCTTCCGTGAAAGGATACCGGGAAGATCAAAGAGCCCCTGCCCCTCCTTCGGATAGATGAGCCGTTCATCAAGGCTGGAAGCGGTACGGCTGATCAGCTTGCTGTTTTCCTTCAACACATTCGTCACAAGAAGCATCACCCAATCGAGGCGCTGGTCCCCTGCTACACGATCGAGGGAACTCCTTAAATCAGGGATGTTCTCGGAAAGGTCCTCCAACGTCACGACCTCAACCTGGCCGATACCGATGGAATATCCGTATTCCCGATAGACCTTGAAATCGGAAGTGACCACGTGATCGGGGTCCTTTTCCGAAAGGACCGAGGTCCGGCTGAACATCTGTTCTCCGAAAAGACGATAATCGATTTCGGCTATCTCAGCCAGCCGAAACACCGCGGATCGGTCCTCTTCCGTCGTGGTTGGGCTTTTGAGGATAACCGTATCCGATAATATTCCGGAAAGCAAAATTTTCGCACAACGCTTGGTGATCGGCCGATCGAAGGCAAGGTAGTGCTGAAAAACGATGGTACAGGTACTGCCGACAGGCTTCGAAGAGACATAGATGGGATTGCGGGTCTTTTCAGGAGCCAGACGGTGATGGTCGATGATCTCGATAACCTCGGCATGTTCGATACCTCGAATACTCTGGGAGGCTTCGTTGTGATCGACCATAATAAGTTGCCGCTTCGGCCTGTCGATAAAACAGCGTCTGGTAACGACTCCCAGAAAGTGATCGGGATCGGTAGAGGAAAAAACCGGCAGTCCGCGATATTCAGACTGGATAAGCATCTGCTTGGCATCATCGAAATGGGTCTCTTCGGTCAGATGGGGGTAATCATTTCCCATAATATCCTTTACCGGTGCCGACAAGCGCAGGAGCCGAACGGTCTCCGCCGTATCCGTGGCCGAAAGAAATACCGTTCCCTGATAACCGGAAAGGTCTATACTTGGAGCCGCATCCCCCTCAATCCATGTGAGGATAATGGCCGGAAACTCATTCTTTATTGCATACTGGATGATACTGGATCGCTCGCCGACCACAAGCACAGGCGTATCGGGAAGCAGACGGGCGATTCTGTCGACACTCACCTTGAAGGGCATGGCACCGACCATCACGGGGGCCCGGAACCCATCGACCTTCCCCCGACGGTACAGCCGTCCGGGTAGTACCTTTTCAAAATTCGAAACCCGAAAGGTATAGCGGGGGCGCTCGCCCACCTGCTCGCTTATCAGATAATCGGAGACCTCCTGAACGCTCACCAACCCGACAAGATGTTTGTCCCATTCGCTTTTAAAAACGGGCACAATACTTACGGTATAATCATGAAGCGCCCTAATGGCCTTTAGGATCGGCTCTTCGGCCTTCAAAAAGATGGAAACGGGGCTGAGGATATCGGCGACTCGAGGATGAACATCTTTCAGGAGCCTTGGCGGCTCGGTTTCAAGATCCCTGAAGGTCTCTTTCGTCTGATTATTCAAATGGCCGCATCGAACCGCAACATAGCTATGCTCCAGATCAATCTGGTTTTTTAGCTGGGCATATGCCCAGGCGGAACAGACCGAATCCATATCGGGATTTCGATGCCCTGTTATCACAATCTCTTTCACCCCAAAGCCTCCGGCGCTATTTTGGCAGGGAAACTATGCTCCGTCCAGCCCTAAAATGTGAGATTGCCGTTTCCGCCAAAACCAGATACTATATCGTATAGATTTTGCGTAAAGGAGCCTGGCAGCATGAAAAGGATTGTGATTGCCGTAGATCACGGCGCTTTTGAATTAAAGAAACGAATCATTGCCCATATAGAAAAAAAGGGATATGAGGTTGACGACCTGGGGGTGTTCAGCACCGATTCCGTCGACTATCCGGATATGGCGAAAAAAGCGTGCGATGCCTTTTTGCAAGGCGGCTACGATTACGGCATCGTCGCCTGCGGCACAGGCATCGGCATTTCGATTTCCGCCAATAAGGTAGACGGCATCAGATGCGCCCTTCCTCAGAACACCTTTGCCGCACGAATGGCAAGGGAGCATAACAATGCCAATTTCCTCGCTTTCGGAGGGCGGATCGATTATCCTGAAAGTGTGGAGGCAATGATAGATGCCTTCGACGATGCACAGGTTTCGCAAGAGGAACGACATAGGAGAAGAGTAGAAAAGTTGAATGCCATGGGAAAAAAGTAGTTCGTTTCGAATGAAACTCCCGACACTTCCTCAGGGTTCGGTAATCATCCTTCTTACGGTGATTGCGTTGGCCCTTTTTTTTATTCTCAGCACCATGGCCCAGACGGTCATCGTTCAGAATCAAATTGCTGCCAGCGAATTGATCTGCGGATGGAAAGAGATCAAAGATCGCATACTCACGGCCGACAGCATGCCCCCCCCCCTCTCCCTTAAGGATCTGGCGATCGGATCCTATTCTCAGCTTCTCCGCACAACAACGGAGCGTAAGGAATACCGGGCCTTGAGACGCATAGATTCTTCCCTCAACCTGACGATGACAAGTATTCTGCTTCAATGGTCTATTATTCGTCAGCAGATTGTTGTCATCATATCGGAACATGCTACGGGAGACCCCGAACTTCTGGTAAAATACATGACATCACCGCAAGTAAATTTTTTCGAAAAGAACCTTACCGATTTTCGTTCCTATATTCTCGCATACAGTGAGCGACAACGGGCTCTGTTTAATCTGCAATACCTTTTTGTGGCCGCGGTCATCATACTGATACTGCTGCTGCTCGTGGGAAATGCCTTTAGTTCAAGGGAAAAGCAGCTACTGGATCGAAACATCCGGACCCTCACCCAATCACTTATCCAGGTCCTGGAAGGTGAACGGAAAAAAATTGCCTATGATCTTCATGATGAAGTAATACAGGAACTTGCCTCCCTCAAGATGGAGAGTGAAGCCATCGGTGAAGAGGCGGAAGAGGTAGCACCCCTTCTTGGAGGCCGAATGAGGACACTCAGCAACAGACTGCAGGCGGTGATTAAACAAACGAGGGATATCAGCCTTAATCTGCGGCCTCACGACCTTGATCATCTCGGTCTTGTGGGCGGGATACGGGCACTGTGCAGCGATTTTTCCAGACAATACGGCATAACGGTTCAGTTCTCGGCAACAGGAATGGATGCGATTAGATACGATTTTACCATTGCCATCAACCTCTATCGCATTGTTCAGGAGAGCCTGAATAATACAAAAAAACATTCCGGTGCCAGCGAGGTTTCGGTAACGCTCCTCGGTGCCAGCCCCGATATCATCCTGAGAATTAGAGACAACGGAAGCGGTTTTTCCCCATCCTCGATACTCTACAAGCCTGGACGCGGCCCTTATCAAATCGGTATTACCGGTATCAGAGAACGGGTCAGGCTTCTTTCCGGAACATTCAAAATCGTCAGTAAAGAGGGAAGCGGCACAGAAATACGAATTACGGTGCCCGCTCTCGAAGAGGTTGCCTTGTGATGGGCTTAATAAAGCGGGGATCGAAACTCCTTTTCATCGGAAATCCCATGATCGATATGGTGGCAAAGGCTTTTCCCGCGGGGATGTCCCCTCCGGATAGCACCTCCCGTCATCTTCCCATGGAGGAAGTAAAAGTGATCGAAGAGGCGTTGGATCTGCAAGGAACCTTGCTTTTTCGTGGTCCCGCCGGTGGCGCTTACAGTGCGGCTGCGGCTGCGGCGGTCTATCATTCGAAGGTGACGATGATCGGATCAGCAGGAAGCGACGAAGAATATTTCAGGCAGGGAGCCGCTATGGGGAAATTCCGCTTTTTTGATCCTGTCGCCTCAGAGATGGAATTGGGAGATCAAGCACTTTCCGCCGGTAGATTCATATCCTTCACGGAAGACAAGACAGGTCCCTTTGCGAATCCGTCAGCGGCACTTTCCTTTCGGCAATGCCATATTCCCCCGATCTCTAAGCAGGATATTCCCTTCTTCGAAGGGTTTCTGCTCTCACGGTTTCCCGCAACTTTCACCGTGGCATCCCCCCTTTGCGCCGTCGATCTTTCCGCCCCCTTCATTGCCGACAGACTCCACGATCATATAGATTCCCTCGAAAAGAACAGCCGTTTGATACTCTTCGGCAACATCGAGGAGAGTGAACATTTTTTTGATGTCGATTTTGGCTTCGGCAGGCAGCCGGGTTCGGCCCTACGAAAAGCGATCGATACATTTTGCAGGCGCGGTCACTGTTATCTCCTGAAAATGGGTGCTCAGGGGGCATGGATGTTTCAATGGGAAGGGGAAAAGCTCGAAGAACGCTACATTCCTCCCCTATCCGTAAAAGGAATTCACCCGGTGAACACAGGTGATGCATTTGCGGGAGCCTTCCTCGGAAGCATTGCGGCAGAACACTCTCTTCCAGAGGCGTTAAAGGCAGCGGCATATGCAGGAGCGGCGGTCGCCTCCGTTATCGGAAATATTGCCGGAGGTAGAAGTGATCAAACGGACAAAGCCTCATATTCGGAAGGCGAAACGACAACGGTATAACGCTTGAGAATTGCTACCAAAAGATCGAGGCTCTCTTCGATATCCCGGAATCGTTCCTGGATATTTCGTTTTTCAACCCCTTCGATGGCCCGTATGTTGGTAACGATCCCCGGCTGGCGCTGTTTCGCATCACGATTCAGTAGCATAACAAAACGATAAAGCTTACCGAAAAGGGCTCCACTCTGCTTAACCAATTCGGCAGCTTCCGTATCGAGAGTTTTTTGATACTCTTCAATGGCGGTACGGTCCTCGGCAGAAATTCCGTCGGATTGTAAAAGTGACGCAGCCTCCTTGTCCCCGATCGTACGGTCCCCGATAGGTACATCACCTGCAAAGGTACAAAAGGCCTTCAAATTCGTTTCAAGCCCTTCGGCATCGCTCATGATGCGTACCAAACGCTGGCCCAAGGTCGGATCGGGGAAAAAACCCTCATCAAGGAGCTTTGCAAGCTCCCGGGAAATCGAGGGGCGGTAGATGGCTTCCAAGAAGTTCGTCACCGTTTCAAGGGGCAAAACATAACGAAAGCCTACAAAGCCGGCAGCAAGAAGAAGACGATCAATACCCTCCCCATATTCCTTCAACGGCCTGTAGGAAATACCGAGAAAGAGTTTCTCCGCAATCGGACGAAGTTTTTTCTCTTTTGCCGACTTCTCCAGCCGAAAGCGGTCTCGCAGAAATTTCTCTTTGATACGCTGAATCTCGTGTAGCTGACTATTCTCAGGTTTCGGATAGGTAGAGGGCTGAAAAGCGGCATCCTCTTTTTCGATTTGGAGGAGCAGGAGGAACTCCTCGGCCGAAAATCCCCTTTCCCTGGCCTCACGCAGATGATAGAGCCGCTGTTCCAGGGTATCAGAGGCCTCATCACCACTGAGAATCGATATATCCCTTTCAAAGGAAATCGATACCTCGAAATCCTCCCAGATATAGTAGAAGTCAAGAAGCTCTTCCTCAACCTGAGTCAAGGCTATCGGTGAAAATGCCGAAACATAGCGGGGATTGAGAATACTAAATGAGGGATCGAATTGTACCAATAGGCCCTGGAAATCATAGCGGAGTAACTCTGCAAAAAGTAAAAGATGGAAAAAGCCATCCGAAAAACCGGAAAAGCGATCACCGGAGAGGAGCGTAAGCAAAGACTCAAAACGCAGATCAAGCCTTTCAAGGGCGGCAAAGGGATCTAAAGAGGAGGAAACTTCAGCTTTCATTTTTTCGTATGAGAGGGATTCCAACAGCTCGACCGCCTCATCATCCATCCAGGAGCGAAACAAAGTTCTGGCTATCTCCGCCGTCACCTGCTCATCCCTGCCAAAGGCAGAGAGGCGGGAAAATTCCCCGGCAAAACTGTGGATACCTCGAGCCAGCTTCAGCATGGCTGAAGCGAATCCTTCCCCAAGACGCTTTCCCGAGGAATCAAGCCAATCGGGATGGCGCTCTCTAAGGCTTTTTATAATGGCTTTTCGCTGCTTATGCTTATACCACTCCTCCTCGCTGCCCCAGAAAATTCTGGCAAAGAGTTTCAGCAGGAAATCAAATAGCGAAGCCATTGTCGTTTGGCTATTCCGGTATGCTGTTAAATGGAACAGGAAGTAATTCGCCGAAGGTGTAGGTCTGTACAATCCCGGAAAGGTTTGCAACATACACGGGAGTCTCTGCCGAACAAAATTCGGAAAGCACCTGAAGGCAAACGGCACAGGGGACAGCGGCCTGTGCGGCATCACTGACCACAAGCAGAGCTTTGACGGAAAGATGCCCCTCCTCCGACATTGCTTTCATCACTGCACCTCGTTCGGCACATATGGTGGCGCCGTAGCTCGCATTTTCCACGTTGCATCCACTGTACACCGTTTTGGAAGCACTACTTACCAGGGCCGCACCGACCTTAAAACCAGAATAGGGTGCATAGGCGTTCTCCCTTGCGGCAAGCGCCGCTTCCAAAAGCTCAGTCGTCTTCATAAAAGCCCTCTTTCATTTTTTAGGGGAAAAGGTGGCGACTATTCTCTTCCGACCAGTCGTTTCTGTCAAGACACACCGCTCCACCATCGCATAATAGCATCATATCCCTTCACTGCCTTACAGAGCTCTTCAATCTCAAGGTATTCATCATTAATATGGGCGCACTCCTCTCTGCCGGGTCCAAAGCCGAGGGTGGGAATACCAGCGACCCCACAACTCCAGCTACCGTTTGTACAAAAGCGATAGGTACCTTCCCCCTCAAGGACTCCCGCCTTTGAAAGAACCGCCGAAATAGTTCGGCGAAAGGGGTCATCCTCTGAAAGCAACCACGCAGGGGGGGCCTTTTCAATCTCTTCCTTTTTACCATCGGACCCCAGATATGATCCCTTTGCAATCCTGACCTCCACCTTGTACTTCGGCTCGTTCCTCTCAAATGCCGCAATATGCTCCCGATACCTGGAAAGAACAGAACTACCGGTCTCGCCCGGAAGGGTTCTGCGGTCGATGGTTACACGACATTGGGCAGGAAGGACCGAAGCTCCGGGATATGGAGAAGAGAGGATATCGGTTACAACCCCGATACCCGGCCCCAAAACGGGATCGACAGGAACGTCCATCTCATCCAGCGAGCTAAGCAAGCCGACCATTGCATCAACGGCGTTCACGCCAGCTTCGGGCGAAGAGGAATGAGCCGACTTACCGATGGTCGTCAATTCAATTTCAACACGCCCCCGCTGTCCGTACATTAATCGTCTTTTACTTGCTTCGCCGATAATAACCCCCTCAACCGAATATCCGGCAGAATGCAGCGCAGTGACTATCTTTCCGAGGGTGAAGCCTTCAAAAAGTTCTTCTCCTGCAGTACCGCAGACGACGATGCCGGAACCAGGGAGTTCTCCCTTCTCATCAACAAGTAAAGCTGCCGCGGAGATCATGGCAGCCAAAGCCCCTTTCATATCTGAGGAGCCCCGGCCGTAAAGCTTCCCGTCGCGTACGGAGCCAGTGAAAGGATCGCTGCTCCAGAGCGAAGCGTCGGCATCGACCGTATCGATATGCCCGTCGAAAAGCAAAAGTCGTTTATTTTTTCCGGGAAACAGCGCTATAAGGCTAGCCCAGCCATCTATAGAACAATCGCAGCCTCGACAAGTGGCAAGCTGATTTTGCAGAAAAGCAGCAAGTCTCGATTCTGATCCGCTTACACTCGGAATCGAAACCATCTGCTTTGCCAATTCAACGCAATCGCCAAGAATTGAGTTCATACGTTCCTCCATCATATACACAAAAAGAAACCGGTTGTAGCATAGCCAACCGGTTTCAAAGAGACAAGATCCGATCTTCTATTCTTCGAGAATATATGGACTTCCCCACGCCTTCGGAGCCAGTCCGGAACCGGCAATCAAGAAAGCAATCAAGGTAAGTAGATACGGCATCATCAGAGGGAATTGGTAGGGAATGGAACTTCCCATGGCCTGAAGGTTAAGCTGAAAAGCATCGACAATTCCAAAAAAGAAGACCGTCAGGGCTGTGTATAAAGGATGGAAACGGCCGAGAATAATCGCCGCAAAACCAATATAGCCTTTTCCTGCAATCATGTTGTCGACAAAAAGCCCCAGGTCACCTATGGTCTGGCTTGCCCCCCCGATGGCAGCGAAAGCCGAAGCCCAAAGAATCGAAATGTAACGTATTTTATGGACCTTTATCCCCATGGTTTCGGCTGCTTTCGGATTTTCCCCCACCGCACGAATCTTCAAGCCCCAGTTTGTCTTAAAAAAGATGATATAGACGACGGGAATCAAAATATAGGCAATATAGGTAAAAGGATTTTGCCGAAAGAGAACACCAATGATGGGGATGGATGAGAGTCCCGGAATGGCAACCGCCATAAGACGCTGCCCCATAAGCTGTTGTGTATGGGCTCCGAAAAGAACACGGGAAAAAGCTCCGGTGATGCCAAGGCCAAGGATATTGACGGAAACACTCACCACTACCTGATCAACTGCAAGCGTAACGGTACAGAACGCATAGACCAGAGCAATGATCATATTAAACAGTACCGCTAATACAATTCCCTGCACCGCCCCAAGGTAGTAGCTGCCGAGAAACCCAAAAAAGGCGCCCATCAACATAAAGCCCTCAAGTCCGAGAAAAAGCACCCCGCTACGCTCGGAAAAGATACCGCCCATGGAAGCAAGCAAAAGGGGCGTTGCAAGGCGAATACAGGAAGCCAAAAAATCCTGCGAAAAGATCATGTGTATGAGTTCGCTAAACATTCTGAAGTCTCCTTTTCAGCCTGCGAAAGAAACGCGGCATTCCCTGGGCCGCAATGACAAAAATAATTGCCAAAGCCTGAATGATATAGATAAATGAGACGGGAATCCCGAAATCGATTTGCAGCCCACTCGCGGCGTTACGAAGAGCACCGAAAAAGAAGGAAGAAAAGATGATACCCACAGGATTGAGATTGGCCAGCAAAGCAACGGCGATGGCATCATAACCGTAACCAGGCGAAAAACCTTCCATAAGACGTCGATGGACACCGAGGACCTCCACCGATCCTGCAAGACCGGCCAAGGCCCCGGAGACAACCATGGAAAGGACAAGAATCTTCCGGTAGTCGATTCCCGCATAAAGGGCCCCTTCCGGATTGAATCCTACCGCCCTGATCTTAAAACCAAAGGTGGTTTTGTAGAGGATCACCCATACAATGACAACCATGAGAATGAAAACCCAAATTCCCTGGTGCAGGGTATAGCCTCGAATTACCTTATGCAGTAATGCGGTATCAGGGAAGGCGTCGGTCTGGGGATAGTAAGCACCCTCCGCTTTTAAAGGCCCCTGAAGAAAAAAACTGACAAGCAAGATGGCCACATAATTGAGCAGCATGGTAACAACAATTTCATTAAAGCCTTTATAAGCCTTTAGGATACCCGGTAAAAGTGCCCAGAGAGCCCCCATGATCATACCACAGATGAGAACCACCGGCAGTAAGAGGGGGGATGATTCAAGAAAACCGCTGGTAGCGACAACGGCTGTGGCAAGGGCGGCAAGCTGAAGCTGTCCCTCGGCACCTATATTGAAGATACCCGCACTGTAGCTAAAAGCAATTGCAAGACCGGTGAAACCGAGGGGAATGGCGAATACAAGGCTTTGCGAAAAATTATTCAGATTGCCGAATGCCCCATAAAAAAGCTGTCCCATAACGGTAAAAAGACTTCGGTCTTTGTTCACAATTACCAAGGATCCGACAAGCATTCCGATCAGGACCCCGATCACGGGAATGACAACGGTTCGGAGCCTACTCCACTGTAATAGTTCTCGTAATTTTTCTTTCATAGCTGTACACGCTCCGTCTCATCGCAGCTGCCTGGAACCTTCCTACCGGCCATCTGCAGACCAATCTCCATGGGATCGACATGATGACCGACAAGTGAGCCGGTAAACTGCCCCTCGTAGATAACCTCAATCCGATCGGAAAGCGAAAGGATTTCATCGAGCTCGGTAGAAATGAGCAGTATAGCGGCACCGGCATCACGCTGCTTGACAAGTTCCGCCCGAACGAACTCTATTGCCGAAATATCAAGTCCGCGGGTCGGCTGAACCGCAATGATGAGCTTCGGTTTTTGCTCGAATTCCCGTGCGAGAATGACCTTCTGCTGGTTACCGCCGGAGAGCTGCTTTGCATAGGTTTCAGGAACACATCCTCGTACATCATAGGATGCTATAAGGCGTTTCGCATATTCTTTGATGACTCTTCTTTTAAGAAAACCGAATTGGGAGAATTTGTGGTTGGAAATCTCTTTTACCACCATATTATCCTGAACGGGATAATTCAATATCAAACCTGTTCGTTGACGGTCGGGAGGAATGTGGGAAACATTCTTACCATGCAACTTTGCAGTGGACCAGTTCGTCGTCTCCTCACCAAGAATTTCGATCTTCCCGGAGGTCACGGGAGCAAGTCCTGTCAGGGCATTACCAAGCTCGAGTTGACCATTTCCATCAACACCTGCAATACCGAGAACCTCGCCGCTACGTATTTCAAAAGAGAGGCCGCGAACAGCATCTACGCCCATGCTTCCCTTCACATGAAGGTCCTGGACCCTAAGGACAACATCTCCGACCTTTTTTGTCGGCTCCGCCTCCTTGAGAAAGACTTCCCGGCCGACCATCATCTTTGCAAGCTCTGACTCGCTGGTATCCTTCACGGCAACATTACCAACAACCTTACCATCCCTTAGGACCGTAACCGAATCACAAATTGTCATCACCTCCCCAAGTTTGTGAGTGATGAAAAGAATAGTTCTCCCTTCTTTCTTGAAGAGCTTGATGATTTCAAAGAATTCAAGAACCTCATTTGGGGTCAGTACCGCAGTAGGTTCATCAAAAATCATGATGTTTGAATGTCTGTAAAGTACTTTTAGTATTTCGACACGCTGTTGAAGTCCAACGGAGAGATCCCCTATAACGGCGTTTGGATTGATACAAAAATTATATCGATCGGAAAGCGCTTGTATCTTTTCCGCTGCCCCATGATAGTCAACCCAGGGGCCTTTTCCGCTTTTCAAACCAAGAATGACATTCTCGGTTACCGTCAACTTCTGAATCAGCATAAAATGCTGATTAACCATCCCAATTCCCAGGCGAATAGCATCTTCACAGTTGCCGATATAGACCGGTTTTCCATCGACCAGGATTTCTCCCGAATCCATTCCGTATAATCCATACAGACAACTCATCAGGGTTGATTTACCGGCACCATTTTCGCCGAGCAGAGCCCGAACCTCGCCTTTTTCAACCTGAAGAGAAACCTTATCGTTCGCCAATACCCGGGAAAACCTTTTGGTAAGATCCTTGATCTCTAGAATCGGTGCCACAATACCGTCCTTCCAAATCTGTTTTCGACGTGTGGATATTTGCAGACAGGACGCACAGGTATACGCGCCCCGTCTGCAATTTTACGTGATTGATTTTGGTGAAAGGGTTAGTTAACCCTCTTGTGCAGCGTACCAGCCTTCATAGCTTCGAAATCGGCCATAACCTCATCCTTAAGCTCGGCAGGAACCATTTTTGACCAGGTTCCAGGATATTCGACACCGTCGGCGACCCCCCATACCTTGGACATTCCCTTCCAATTTCCTTCTTTGAGCATTTTGCCCTGCATCAGGATCATATCGGGAACACTCTGGACCATGGAGGTAAGAACGATATCAGGAGCAAGACTGTTGAAATCACCGGACCATCCGATCACATAGGCCCCCCGCTCTTTGGCCGCCTGAATGGCACCAACGTCACAAGCGTCACCGATGGCAACAATAACATCAACACCATTGGCAATCTGCGCAAGGGCCGCTTCTTTACCCTTGTTGACGTCGGTCCAGCTACCGGTATACGCAACGGTAAAACTTGCCTTGGGATTAACTTCCGCAATGGTTTCTCTCAGCATGTCGATCTCGGCCAGGGTGGTAGGAATTTCCATGGCACCGATGAAACCGATTTTGTTGGTCTTTGTAAATTTTGCGGAAAGCTTTCCAGCCAGATAAGATAACTCGCCGAGACCAAAGACGCCGGAACCGACGTTATCGGCCTGAACTTCACCACCAACCTGATAGAATTTTACATTGGGGAACTCGGGGGCCACTTCCATGATTGAATCACCGAATTCAAAACCGTGACCAATCACCAGGTCATATCCCCTCTGTGCATAATTCCGAAGGATAGACTTCTGCTGAGACTGAGGAACCATCTCGGTATATGCAATTTCAAAACCGAGTTCGTCCCGCAGCCGCGTTAATCCCTCGTATGCGGACGTATTCCAACCACCGTCGTTGATGGGACCGGACATCAACATTGCAACTTTGACCTGAGCAGGCGCATCAGACGAAGTAGTATCGGCGGCTGGGGCCGCATCCTGCTGTCCGCCGGCAAACAGAACACCGGTGCACAGTACTGCAATGACCATCATCGCAATAAGAATCTTGTTTCTCTTCATACCCTTTTTCTCCTTTTTTTCGGGGCTGGGTCACCCCTATGTATGTATGCAGCAAACCGCTGCCAGGGTACTGAGCCACGGAACATCATACACCTATATGTATAGATGTATAGATGATCTTGCAAATATTATCCCCTCTTTCTCTCCTGCTGTCAACACGGACTTATTTATTTTTGAGAACGGTTTCAGATACTATATACAGAAACACACTATTTTATCCACCATAAGGGAAAAATGAATGTCACAAAGAACTATCGGGCGGCGGTCCGACCTTTTCGCTCTCCCCTTGCCAAAACGCTAAGAAAGGGAATCGTCATGATAAAGAGGGCCATAGCGGCAAAGAGAACGGGAAAAGAGAAGAGGGAAAGGGCCGAGCCGAAAATGAAAATGCCAAAGGCATTTCCGCCATCAATGGCACTTTCTTGAAACGCAAGAGCCGAGGCTCGAAGCCTGGCAGGAACGGAATCGACCACCTTGGCAATCAGGAGTGCAAGAGCCCCGGCATACCCGACACCGGAAATAACGGCGGAAAGATAGTAAAGCAGACGGGGCGAAACTTCCATAAAGGCAAGGATGGCACAACCGGCGGCAAAAGAGAGAAGAACGGGACCGAGAAGCCGGTCGCGCCCCAGCCTGTCGGAGAGGGCCCCAAGCGCCATGGTCCCCAAGGCCCCCAGGGATTCCCGTATGGTGAAATAGAAGGCTGGATTACCGATAGAGGGAAAACCAAGCGCATATCCGGTAAGAAAGGTAAGCAAAATTCCACTTGCCATGCTCAAGGCAAAAATTCCCAAATATGTGCTCCGCAGCTCCGGAATACGAAAAAGATCAAACAGCTCTCTGACGGAGACGCCTTTTTCCTCATCCGGAGAAGCTTGGTGTGGTTCTCCGATTTTTTCGGGGAGCGTAAGAATCAAAAGTGTTCCAGCCACCCCGCAAAGAGATGAAGCAATAAAAAACGATGCAAATCCAAAGTTTTGAATAAGCGTCATGCCTAGTGCAGGAGCAATCATGACCGATAAGGTAACAGCCGTTCGATACATTCCGATGCCTGTTCCCCTAAGCTCATCCGGAGTGTGGTCGGCAACGTAACTGGTTGCAGCGGAGAGAAACGTGGCCATCCCTATAGCCTGATAGACGCGAAACAGGGCCATGACCACAAGGCTGGGGCTGAGCCAGATACCGATAGGCGCCGTGGAAAAGACAAGGGAACCGATGAGAAGAGAGAGCTTCCGGCCTCGACTGTCGGCAAGGGATCCAAGTAGAAACCGAAAGAGTACGGAAAAGAGGGTAAAAATCGCCGCCTGTACTCCAATGGCGAAATCCCCGCCGCCTGCATGTTTGACATAGAGGGGAATAAGCGTAAAGCTGGTCATAACCGTCGAAAGCTCGAGGAAACCGGCAAGATATACGGTACTCAGCTCTTTTCCAAATATTTCTCTTCTATGCAAGAAGATACTATTCATCGCATCTTCCCATTCGTCGTCCCCACTGAACATTACCGAGGCCCGACCGACGTATCAGCGAGCTTGCAACACGTTGAGTCTCCCTCCGTATCAAAGCCTCATCGGCAGTTACAAGTATTCCATTCTCGAGCAGGGGGCGGCCGGCAACCACCGTTGTTTCAATATTTGCCTGTGTCGAGGAATAGACCAGTGATGAAATCGGATCATGCACCGGAATCGACCGAACATGTTCGGGATTGTAGATGAAAAAATCGGCCTTTTTCCCGATCTCCAAACTTCCTATCTCCTTCTCCCTCAAGAGGGCTCTGGCCCCTCCAAGGGTAGCCATTTCAAGGACCTCCGCAGCACTGACTACCGAGGCATCCTTTGAAACAAGCTTGTGAAGAAGGGCCGTCGTCTTCAAAAGCTCAAGGGTATCCTGGCTATCGTTGCTCGCAGCCCCATCGGGGCCGAGACTGACGGGAATTCCTTCCTGCAAAAATCTCGGTACCGGTGCGGTGCCGGAGGCAAGGATCATATTGGAGACGGGACAGTGGCAGACACTGACGCCGTATCGCTTGAAGCGTTCGATATCCCTTTCAGTCACATAGACACTATGAACCGCCACAAAATCGGGACCCAGCATGCCGGTTTCTTCCAGAAGGTCTATCGAACCGATTCCGTAGTTGGCATGAGCATACTGATCGTCATCTTCGGTCTCTACCAGATGCATGGTGATGGGAATTTTCCACTTATCGGCAAGTTCCCGGGTAAGCTGGTAGCCACGGCGACTCAGATCCCAGATAATTCCCGGGGCAACAGAGATGCTTATGGAGGGATGATGCTCATATCTGCAGCAGAGATCGTCGCTGTCGCGGATAAACGCATCCTCACTTTCGGTCCATTCGCAGGCAATCTCGGGGGAAAAGCCGGAAACATCGGTATGACTCTTACTCAATACCCCCCGAATACCAAGATCCTCGTAGGCATCAAGAACAGGCTGGTCGAGTCCCGGCACGGCATGGCAATACTGAAAATCCGTTACCGTTGTGGTCCCTGTTCTGAGGGCCTCTGTGAGCCCGGTCATCGCGCCCCAATACATGCATTCCGGATCGTAGTTATGCAGCGCAACCCTCACCGAGCTGTTGAGCCACTCAAAGAGGGACTTATCCCGTCCCAGTCCCTTGAGGAGGGTCTGAAAGAGATGGGTGTGCGTGGTGATAAAACCGGGAAAGAGGAACCTTCCTGAGGCATCGATTCGTTTCTTCGCCAGATAGCGGCCGGCAAGTTCCTCATCGGGACCAAGATCGATAATGGTGTCTTTTGCAACGGCAAGAGAACCATTTCCTATTATTCGCCGCTCGGGATCCATGGTGATCACATAATCGGCATGCTCGACAAGAAGATCGATCTCCCTCATTGTTTCCTCCTCTCCAAATAGGCTTAGTACTTGTAGCTGTTCAGATCCACTTCCCTATTCACGCCGTAAGAAAGTCTCTGTCGGGTATACATGAAAGAGGGCCCATGCGTGGCCAGGGTAAGGAGCCTCGAATGAGGGTGAGCCTCGCAACCGAAGGGTGAGCCGCTGTTCGGGGTTATCGGCCCACCGGCAAACACCATTGAATAGTTGATGAAGAATTCATCGAGCATAGACTGCCGCATCAAAGCCGAGGTGTAACTGGGGGATTCAATCAATAAGCGATGGAATCCGGCAAGTCGAAGCAACTTCAATAGGGCGGAGGCGTCAGGCCGTACCCCTTCTCCGGTAATAAAAAGCGGAACCTCATCGGCAGAAAGAGAGGCAAGGAGCCTGGCAGCCTCCGCTCCCGCCTCCTTATCGACAGAAACAGCATTAAAGAAGGGGCCTATCTCCCGAAGCTTTCTCGGAAAGCAGGAAGCAAGATAGGAGGCACCGGCAGGACCGGTGGCAATGGCTATGGGAAACCCCTCTTCCGGATCAATGTTGAAAATCAAATGACGAAGCGGAATATCGGTGGCGTCGAAGGAAACAACGATATTCATGGGATGAATCGGTTTTCCCAGCAGGTTTACCCGCTCTTTCGCAAGCTCGGGATCAAAAATGTGGCTGGTGTTGTTGGCTTCCGTCTGAAGGGTTCGGGCACCGAGGATAACAGCGTCACTATAGGCCCGTAAGGCGTTCAGTATCCAGAAATCGGCAAGAGCCCCGTTTGGATCGAAGAAATTGTTTTTGGCAATAACCGGTCCTGCCGGCATATCGGCAAAGGCCATCTTTCCGTCGGAAGAGAGAACGATAGAACTCATAACATAAGGTCGATCCGCCGGTGCCGGGGGAAAAAGCAGTTCATCGTACACGGCTTTTACCTTCGGCAGGGCCGCGTCCGACGAAGATGCAGCTATAGTTCTTAGCCTCTCATCATCCCGATAGCAAAGATTAAGACTGACTTGGTCCGTCGGGAAATCAAACGTAACCAACTTCTCCATAAAGCCTTTCGCCTCCTTTTACGCTCCCCCAGCAGGGGTACAGGGTTCTATATACTATGCAACTCGGTTGTAGAATTGCGCTGGATCAACTCCAGAGGAATGACTTTTCGAATAATTCGCCTATCCTTCAGGCGAAGGCGGCGAAGAACGGCTCTGGCCGCAAGCCGACCAAGCCGGTAGTTGGGATATTTCAAGGTTGTCAGCGAAGGATAGATAAAGGGGCTACTTGGTGCATTATCAAAACCGGTTACCGATAGCTCTTCGGGAATTCGTATTCCAAGCTCGCGGGCCCCTGCCATCGCTCCGAGTGCGATGAGATCGGTAGAACAGATGATTGCCGAGGGACGCTGAGTTCTTTTCACCAGCCTCAGCATGGCCTCATAGCCGCCGTGAATGGACCAGTCGCAAAAGGTATTGTACTCGGGATGCCAGGGAAGTCTCAGATGATCCAAAGCGTCTTTAAAATAGTCGAAACGTAACATGGCGGAGCTGTTCCCGAAGGCGCCTCCTATATGTCCGACCTCCTTATGGCCCAAAGCAGCAAGGTGTTCCGCCAAGAGGCGCATTCCGTACCGCTCATCGCTTACAAAAGTGTCGACCTTAGTGGGGATTTCCGGGCGGGAGATCAATGCAACCGGCATTTTTTCCGCAAGCGCATCGAAATCAAGTTCTCTTCCTGCAGAAGCGAGGAAAATGGCTCCCTCCACCATCTTATGGGGCAAGAGCTCATAAAAGGTCTGTTCCCTGGCAAAATCCTCGTTTGAATCAAAAACGATGGCGTCATAACATCCTTCATCAAGGACCTCGATGATGCCCCGCATCGCCTCGTTCATTAACGGGTTGAGAATTGTCGGAACAACAATGGCAATAGAACCAACCTTACGGCTTCCCAGGGCCCTGGCAACCGGATTGGGAACGTATCGTAGTTCCTCTATTGCACGGTTAACCCTCAGACGTTTATCCTCGGTTACGCTTTCCGGGTTATTCAGAACCCTGCTTACTGTAGAAATTGAAACCCCAGCCAATTTGGCAACGGTTTTGATTGTGACGGTTCCCCTTTGTTCACTGCCATCCTGTATGACGTCCACGAACTTTCTCCTTTGAAAACGTTTTTGAAAATGGTTTCAAAGGAGATTGTATCTACAACCGCCCCATCTGTCAATTTTTATACGATTCCATATACGATCAAGCATCGCCCTCCGGGGGAACAATGCAGATAAAAGAAACATCACTCCCCTGATCCGCACGAAACTGGTGTTCGAGCCCGGGTGAAACATACGCGATGCTTCCCTTTTTTATCGGATATTCATGTTCACCAAGCAGCAGTGTTCCCTTGCCCGAGGTGATATAGTTTATATGGAGCCAGCCATGGCTATGGCGAGGAGTAAAACCACCCGCTTTCAGGTGGAACTGCCGCATCACATAATCATCCCACCCTTCTTTAGGTCCGATAAGTACCTGCTTTCTCACACCCTTTAACTGATCTCCGGAAAGTTCAACCACGGGGACATCATCTTCATGCGATATAAACATAGACGCTTCTCCTTTGCTATGTATTTGCAGTTTATTTCGATCAGGATTTATTTTGATCGGGCAATGCAATAGATTCGGGATCGTTCACCTCGGAAATAACACGCCAATCAAGTTCATCCTCCAACCCTTCGCCAGTGATCTGCTCGAGACTCATCTTCAAGTAGCGACCGGTAGCCTCCACGGCGACAGTTCCGTCGGGAAGAAAGAGTTCACCACTTCCCTCGAAGAGCCTGCCGCGATCACTGGTAATTCGTCCGACGGCACGAAGTTCGACACCAAGCGGGACAGGTTTGCGAAAGCGTGTGGTAAGGTCAACCGTCACCCCCCACACCGTACCCCCTGCACCAACGGCAATTGCCCTGCCAATGGTCTCATCGAGGATGGAAGCGGCGATTCCCCCGTGCAGTCGGCCGGGATAGCTCTGGTGCTCCTCTCCCGTGCTAAAAACCGCTACGAGCTCACCATGCTCAATTGAGTAGAACCGAGCCTTCAGCCCAAAAGGATTCTGCATACCGCAGACAAGACACATCCGCGAATTTTCCTGTTTTCCTGTTACCTTGTATTCCATAACGGAGCTATAGTATCATGAAAGCCGGAGGAAACCAATGATTTACGACTACCAAGGCACCTATCCGGATACCGGTGCAGGAGCTTTTATTGCGGAAAGTGCGGATATTGCCGGGGCCGTTACCGTGGGAAAAGACGCCTCTATCTGGTTCAATGTCTCGATTCGTGCAGATCTGGCTGAGATTGCTATTGGCGACAGGAGCAATATACAGGACAATGCCATCGTCCATGTCGACAAGGAGAAACCTGTTGCCATCGGTTGCGGGGTAACCATCGGACACGGAGCCATCATTCACAGCTGTACCATTGGTGACGACTCTCTTATCGGGATGGGAGCGATCATCATGAACGGCTCTGTCATCGGAGAAGAGAGTATTGTCGGTGCCGGTGCCCTTATCACGGAACATAAAACATTTCCGGCAAGGAGTCTCATCATTGGTTCTCCGGCGAAGGCGGTCCGAACGCTTACAGAGGAAGAGATCGAAGCGATTAAAGAAAATTGCAGAGAGTATGTTGCATTGGCGGAAAAGTACCATCGCAAGGAGCGGGAGAACTAAAACCGGGAAAACAGCACTTCGCATGCAGTTTCCCATACAAACCATAAGATCAGGGGTATGGCACCGGCACTCCCCGTAATTCCACCATCTCGTCGGTATGATAAAAACTGAAGGAAAGAAGTGCCATAGACAAAATGGTATTTGTCGGCCGACGAAATCTGATGTCAGCCATGGTTGGAATTCCAGGCGGGAAAGAAACTCCGGCGGCAAGAGAACCGCCATCCCCCAGATCGGCATATTGGTACTCATTGCCTTCCCTGTCTATGATTCGTGCCGAATAAGGATAGAGAACAAGCTTCCGTTCCTCACCTTCCCCGTTATTTCCCGTAAAGGTGATGACAAGCCGTTCCGGTCTTTTTTCTACGGCAACAAGGGTAAAGCGGATCCCATTCACCGACGAGGTAAAATCCTGCTGAACCTCGGGCGCGGCCGCTTTTCCTTGCTGCTGATCAGGCTCTGCCGTGAGGTTCTGATCAGTAGAGACAATCCCAACACGAAAATCTACCCAACCACGGTACTCTTTCAAAGTATGCGCATCAACGAGGGAAAAACCAAGGCCGTAGCTCCCCTCCGGAATGGTCGACGGCAGGCTTATCGTCACTACCTCGGAAAAATTCCATGAAGGATCTGAACTCCTCCTGCTTACCGGCGTAAAAGGAGACGCCCAGATAATCTTTCCATCGGAACTTTGGTAGTAATATTTCCACTTAACCTGCCCCTCTCCCCATTTTACCCCGAGATTGTTGACCAGAATATACACGTACATCGTCTGACCGGGAGAAAAAAGCGGCTCAGAAACCCGCTGAAAACTTGATGCCGAGCCGGTATTTTCCTTAACGATCCACATCTGATCGACAGATTCGGCAAAGAGAGAGACGTTCCAGAAGAAGGTGAGAAAAACAATTCCCAGTATCACCTTTTTCATATTTTACTCCCATAATCCTTTGAGTGAGAGTATACACCATCCCCCGGGTTTTTCAAAAATCTTCTGTCGCTTTGCATCCGTTGAAAGTCAGAACGGATTACAGCACCATGCCGCCGTCCACAGATAAGGATTGTCCCGTAAGGTATCGGCTGTCACGGGAAGCCAAAAACGATACAACTCCCGCCATTTCCCAAGGTTCGGCAAGCCGCTGCATGGGGCAGTCGCGAGCCCGCATATCGAGCCATTCCTGTGCGGTCATACCATCCCTTCCTCCGACCACCCCGGCAACCGACTTAACCATAGCTGTTAAGGTATTCCCCGGGCAAAGGGCATTGCAGGTTGCACCGTAGGGGGCAAGTTCCATTGCTACGGAACGTGTCAAACCTATTACCCCGCTTTTGCTTGCAGAGTACTCGGCAGAGGCAGGCCAGCTTGTTTTTCCCGCCATCGAAGAGACGTTGATGATCGAACCGGACTTCTGCTTCATCATAACAGGAGCCACCGCCTGGTTGTACAGGAAGGTGCCGGTCAGATTTATATCGAGAAGGCGTTTCCACTGCTCATAGCTAACATCCGCCAGGGGAGCTCCGGTGTAAAGCCCGGCCGAGCAGACCAAGATATCAATGCTGTCGAACTGAGCAAGGACCTCCTTGATCACCGCTGCCGCCCCCGTTTTATCGGTCACATCCTTCATGATGCTTACGGCCTTCACGCCGAATTTCTCACAGGCTTCGACTGTCGACCTGTTCTCTTCCTCTTTCAGATCGACACAGACGATATTCGCCCCCTCCTCGGCAAACCGAAGGGCACAAGCCGCTCCTATACCAGTAGCCGCCCCGGTAATCAGGGCAAGTTGTCCGTTAAAACGTTTCATTCCGGTGACCTCGCTCATGTATCATTCATATAGATGTATATACATCATATGAATAATACCTCGTCGTGTTGTAGGTGTCAATCGTAGATATTATAAACAGAGGAACGCCTGCAAGGCCCGCTATCCGAGCGCAACTTATTTCCGCTCTTTCTTCGGAAACCATCCCTTCTCAACCCGGCGTTTCTGGTGAAAGAGTTCGCCGATGCTCCAGAATGAAGAAAATCCGGCCACGCCGAGGATGGCAGAGAGAACGATCTGTCCGATATAAAGGGAAAGGCCGCAGAAAAGAAGCCCGGCGATAAGAAACAGCGGCCAAATTTTTGTTCCGAAGTGATACTCGCCCTGGATTACCAGGGGATGAAAGAGGCCAATCAATACAAAGGCGGCAAGGCCGATTAGGATGCCCTCAATGTGCACGGTTTGCCCCCTCCTCCTCCAGAAAGCAAAACTGCCCCAAAACCCTTCCTGCCGTTTCAATATCAGCTCCCTTGACCAAAAGGTAATCGGTATCAAAGGTGGAAAGGGCAAACACAGGAATCCCTGCTTCGGCAAGAGGAAGGGTAAGGGAGGAGAGAATGCCGGTGAGCGAGAATTCCAGGGGGCCTTCGACCTTGAAAGCACGCCAGCCGCCTTCCATGGTTACACCGTCGGGAACCCTCTGCTGAGAACAAACAACGGAAAGTTCATCACCGGTTCGGGTAATAGAGACAAATTTCTCGTCTCCGGTCCACGACGGCACAGGGGCATCGTGCTCCAAACGACATATCGCAAGGATCTGTGGTAGTAGCGTTAGGTGCAACATAGGCTTAAGCATAGCGAAAAAGGAGAGAAACGAAAAGTCCGGCCCACCCATAACAAGGCAAGCCGGACAAGAAACAGAGACAGAGACGAACGGGCTTTGTCTATATCGTCTCAATCAATACGCATTCATACTTATTCATTTGTTTCGATGTTCTCCCCTTCTTCAGCATCGGCGGCACCTTCGGTCGTGCCTTCGGAGGGCAAAACATCATCCGAATAGGATTCCTCCTGATCGGGGATTTCGAAAAGATCCTGTTCGGGGGCCACATCGGGGCTCTCGGGAGCAGGTTCGGCAAAGGCAGGAGGATTTTCGTTTTCCGGCACCGGAGCGGCGACGGTATTCTCCTCCTCATGCCGGCAGGAAAAAATGCCGACCAAAAGAAAGGATGCTGCAAGAAGCAGAAACACATGTCGTACGTTTTTCTTTATCATACTATTCCTCCCCCTTTTCAACAGCGTCGGAGGGGCCGGAAACACTATACACGGAGATCAATTCGGTACCGAGATTCTTCTCGCTTGTCAAAACAAGATCACCGATATGGACACGTCCATCACTGTCAAGCGCTACCGATAGGGTGTCGCCGCCGAGGGTGATGACCTTTTCACTGGTTCGCAGTTGATCGTAGCTTAGGGCGCCTATAAGGATATGCCCCTTTAGGAATCGATCGACTGCCTCTGCATCATCGCTTGCCTGAGCCGTTATTGCCTCCAGGGTTTCATTCGGCGGAACCAAAAAGGTAAGCGCTTCATTTTCAGCAAGAAGTGCTTTGATATCACCCTCGTTAATCAGCTGGGCAAAGCGGGCGAAATCTGGATTGCTATCCATAACTTGTGTCAGGGAGTCATTAGCCGACACAGCAAAGGCCGACAATAAAAATGCGATAGATGCACCAATAATCATTATCCGTTTCTTCATACTATTCTCCTTCATGTTAAAGTCTTTTCAATCGATCACAATTAACAAATCTTCCGGCGTATCACCTCCTTACCCGTTTTCTCAATCTACGGATAAGTTATATGCCGGATATCAAGCTGACTTGGGGTAATTGTTAAGCTTTTGCAAAGATGTAACGAGATTTCGGCCTCTTCGGTAGACAGGAGAGCGGAGCTTTGGTAGATAACAGTGCAGCGTTGATATGATTCCAAAGGGTATATGTTTTATACAGAAACGGATCTGTCAAAAACGAGGTATGAATTATGAATCGTGTGAAAAAAATTATTCTTTTCCTTCTTTTTTTTCTTTTTCTTCCCTGGATTCTATGGGCACAAGATAGCGCCACCGATGCTCCTGAGCCCTGGACACAGCACCTTTGCGGCAATGTAGTAAGCCTTTCCGAATATACTGGACAGGCCCTCTCATCACTGGCCCTGAAGCGGACCATTCTCTTTGACGAGCATAATAGACCGCAAACAGAAAAAGGTTATGGTGATGGGGGTGCTCTTAAAAACAAAACAAGCTTTGCCTATAACGATGCGGGGCTTATTGCAGAAATTGTGGGTTCGGGGGCGGACGGCGGTTTCCGCTGGAAGTATGCATATCAATATGATGAAAAGAACAAACTTTTGCGCGAATCCTCTTTCGATGCGCAAATGCAGCTGGAATGGTACGATATCTATCGATATAACGAAGAAGGAATTTTAATTGAAAAAGTCAATTATCAGGCGGACGGATCGGTCAACTTGCAAAACAGCTATCAGTACGACGATCAAGGCCGCATCTCACTCTGGTTGACCCTCTACTCGGACGGAAAACTGCTCAAAAGGGTGGCTTTTTCCTACGATCAAACCGGTAAAGTTACAAAAGAGGAGCGCTATAACGCAAACGGTCTCTATGAGCAGGTCCAATACAGCTATAATGAAACGGGGCAGCAGACCAGAGCAACGGTATCCGATCCGGAAGGCGAGATGAAAGAGACAAACACCCGCCTTTACGATGAGAGGGGCAATCTGTATCGTGAAACGGTACGAAATGTAGAGACAAAGGAAGAGAGCAGTACCTCATATATCTATGATCCGCAGGGAAACTGGGTTCGAAAGCGGGAAGCCTCGGGTAACTACATCTTGCGAGAGCTTAACTATGCCCGGTAGGAGATGAAAGGTGGCGTGCATACTCTTGATCGAAGACAACCCATTTATTCGCGAGGCTTTGAGCGGATACCTCCAACTGGAGGAGCATCAGATTGTGGAGTTTGAGGGGACGAAAGGCGTTATAGAAACAATCAAACGCGATATTGCAGATCTTGTGATCCTTGACATCATGCTGCCAGATGGAAACGGCTTCTCGCTGGCAAAAACAATTCGGGAATTTTCCAATGTTCCGTTGATGTTTTTAACAGCAAAAGATTCGGAATCCGACCGCATTCTCGGCTTCGAAATGGGAGCCGACGACTACGTAACAAAGCCCTTCTCTACAAAGGAACTGGTCCTGCGAGTGCAGGCCCTTTTAAAGCGGTATACATACGGCCGCTCGGAACTTACAGGTAAAAACAGTTGGTACTGTGAAGAGCATAAACTTGAAATCGATCAAAAGACCCATCACCTTCTCATAGACGGCAGCGAGGCATACCTGACAGGTGCCGAATGGAAAATACTCCTTTATCTTGCAAAACAGGAAAGCATCGTCGTTTCCCGTGAAAGAATTCTGGCCGAATGTTTGAATTACTTTTTCGAAGGATCGGAAAGAACCGTTGATACACACATTGCCAATCTCAGATCAAAATTGGGAGAAGGAGAATGGATCGAGACGGTTCGCGGCTACGGATATCGCTTTCAAGGCCATAGGGACAGGGAAGAGGGATGAAAAGCATCTTTTCCAGAACCTTTTTCGGCCTCCTCGCCTCTTCTCTCTTTGTCCTCACCGTTATGTCGTTCATGGTGGGATTTGCCATAAAAGCCTCGATTCTCAATTGGAACGAGGGGAAAAAGGAGGAGCTGGAGGCCCTTCTCATACCCATCATATCCAAGGTCCACAGGCTCAACGGAGGACTGTCGGAAGGAAGCCTGGAGAGTGCACTTACCCCATACATGACCGACTCACTATACGTATATGTCTTTGATGAACAAAAACGTCCGCTCTTTCTTTTAAAACAGGGAAAACGACTTACACTTCAGGAGTTGGAAAAGGAAGAGGGACCGCTCCAGGCCCTACTTCACCAATCCCAGCCCCTGGAAATCCGGGATGGAGATAATGTAATAGGGTACCTGGCGGTAGATAGTGTCGACTTTTTTGCCTATGAGGCGAATAGACAATTTGTTGCAACAATGCGCCGGGCAGTCACCACCGGAACGATCATCACCACAGGGCTCACGTTGGTATTTTCGCTTCTGTTCTCATCATCCTTTTCACGACAAACCAAAGGGCTCGTGAAAGGGATAACAGCCATGAGCAAAGGAGCCCGTAACGTAGATTTTCCCAGTCTGGGAACGAGGGAGATGAACAAAATTTCCCAGTCCGCCCTTGATCTCCAAAGCCAGCTGTCAAAGGAGGAAAGTCTAAGAAGGCAGTGGATGCAGGATATCTCACACGATTTGCGAACCCCCATCACCGCCATTAAGGCCCAATTCGAAGCGATGCTGGATGGGGTGCTCGATATCGGCAGGCCTCGTCTTGCAAATCTCCTTACGGAACTAAACCGTGTAGAGACACTGGTACGGAACCTTCAGGAACTCAGCCGATATGAGTCGCCGGAGATGAAGATCAATGCCCACTATTTCCAGGCCTCAGCCTTTCTTGATGATATCAGGGAACGCTTTGCCCTTCTTGCCGGGCAAAAGAAGATAACGCTATGCTGCGAGGGGAAAGAGTTCTGGTTTTTGATTGATGAACACCTTATGCAGCGTTGTGTCTCCAATATTGTTCAGAATGCCCTTCAGCACACGCAGCCAGGCGGAACCATTCGAGTAACATTGGAATCGGAGGTGAAGGATGTCGTCCTGATCGTCGAAAACAGCGGCCACATTGCAGCACGTGATCTTGATCGAATGTTTGATCGTCTCTATCGGGGCAACAGTGCCCGTATGGGAGGCGGATCGGGTTTGGGGCTTTCGATAGCAAAAGCCATTGTAGATCTTCATCACGGCAGAATCCGGGCGGAAAACAGCGAAACAACGGCACGATTTATTCTTTTCTTTCCCGATCGAAGGCGATTATAGGATAAAGTTATGGTGTCGATAGCTTCACTCGCATGTATCACCAATATTCGGAACACTACATATATGCTACACTCCACACGATATCGAAAAAAGGAGAACATTGTGAAACCTTGCATTCTACCAGTACTTGTAGCAATTATCTTGGTCCTAAGCGGTTGTGTAAGCAGCAATACACTTTCTGAGAATAGACCAGCCCCTCAGGCTGATGAGACCAGTGAAAAAAGCCCCGGGGCAGAGACAGCAGAAACAATAGACCAACGTCCGAAAGAAGAGCCTTTTTTTCAGGACGGCCTGTATCTCTACAATTTTGAGAAGGCCACGACATCCCCGGAGCAGGAAGCCCAGTATGCCCAATCGGGGATCCTGCTGAAACAGTCGACCATCAATATCTACGATAATGTTGTGGTTGCGGTCAAAGCGGGGCAATTTACCGATCCCGTTTCCATGCTCCACTTTACAGTGGCGGAAGACGGCTCGATGAGGTGCAGCGAAACCCCAAGCATTACAGGAAAACTTCAGGAGGACGGCTCCTTTCTTTGGGGAGGTTATCTTGAACAATTCGATTCCTTATACAAAGTTGAGGTTGAAGGATCGCTTCAGCTGGTGAAAGAAAACCTGCGGGCATCCTCCGGTTATAACGGTGTCTATCACATCACCGAATCCATGGGAGACAAGGCCTTGGAGGCAACGGTAAAGGATGGATATCTCATCTATCGTCCCATTAATCCGGAGGAAGCCGACGAAACATTCCAGGGCTGGCCCACCTTGGTACACCCCGACGGCAGCTTCAGCTCGAAGCTGGAGATCATCGTACGAACAGAGATGGGCTATTCTCTCACGGGGGACGGTGAGAACATGCAAACACAGAGCGCCGACAATACCACCTACATCATTTCAGAAGGTCATGTAGACCCGAGCGAGGGCCTGGTTCTCAACTATGCAGCATCCTTTAACACCGCCATCGACGACACATCGGGAGAGGGTACAAGGGTCTATGCAGGTATGAAGGTCGGCGACGCCCAGCTGGGAAATCTTGATCGATCCGGTTATCCGGCCCCCATGGTAAAAACGGCGGTGCAGGACGGAAAGGCAAAAACAACAGCATATTATCCCGACTGGTATCTTAGCCCTCCGCTCTTAGCCGACAAGCTTACTGCGGCGGGGGCACGACATCTATCGGACCAAGAGGGAGCATTACGTTCCGCAGAGACCATTGCAATCGGTGAGATGGCCTTTCAGCTGCAAGTCAGTCTAAAGAGTGCGGTAAACCGCTATTTTACCGAAGAAAGCTCCGGAGAAGAGCACGATAGCCAGGAATCTGTGGAGGCGATAACAGAACAGGCCTCTCAACTCCAATTCGACTATGCCGTTATCCGGTCGGAATACGACCAAGAAAGCCAAACAGCCTTCGTCCTCATCTCAGTGGATAAGGCAAAGGCCAGGGAACAGGTACGAAACTTTTTAGAAAAACAAGGGCTTGGAGACAGGTCAGAAGAAATCGTCGATACGATGGAATAATCTTCCATCGCACCATCCGGCTACCGGCCCTCCTCCAGCTCTTTAAGTAAGGAACGTATAGCCTTCGCACTCCCTTCTTGCTCCAGGCGGGGAAGAAGGGACAGGAGCTTGGACCGATCAAGGGATCTGATACGTTCTTTTGCCTCGGGTATTTTTGCAGGACTCATGCTGATCTCATCCACCCCGAGAGCCAGCAATGCGGCGATTCCGTCTCGATCGCTACCCATCTCTCCGCAGACGCCGATCCTTTTACCCTGCCGGTGTGCCGCCTCGACAGCCAGCTTGATCGCAGATAACACCGCAGGATGAAGAGGATCGGAAAAGTGAACCAGATCGGGGTTTCCCCGTTCGGCAGCCATGACATATTGGGTTAGATCGTTTGATCCGATACTGAAAAAGTCCACAGAGCTTGCCAGTTTTTCTGCAAGAAGCGCGGCCGCCGGTGTTTCGATCATAGCCCCTATCGGCAATGGCCAGCGATGCTTAACCCCTTCCCTCTCCAGATCGTTATGGATCTCTTCGATAGCGCTTCGGATTCGGATACACTCGTCAACCTCGACGACCATCGGGACCATGATCTGAAAATTGAAAGAAAAAGCCGCCCGAAGAATCGCACGAATATGGGCCGTAAAAAGCTCGCGATGGGTTTCATAGAGCCGTAGTCCCCTCACTCCGAGAAAGGGATTTGCCTCACTGGGAAGCCTCATATAGTCGATCTGCTTATCCCCGCCGATATCAAAGGTACGGATGATAACGGGCTTTTCTCCGAAAGCTTCACCGACTTTTACAAACGCCCCGAACTGCTCCTCCTCGGTCGGCGCCGTTTTTCTATTGAGAAAGAGGAATTCGGTTCGAAACAGGCCGCTTCCCTCTGCCCCGTTACGTATTGCCAGCTCGGCATCACGAGGCGATGCAATATTGGCAAAAACCTCCACCAGGCTTCCATCGATGCTGATTGCCGCTTCTTCCGCTTTTTGCCGCAACCTCTCAAGCTCTTCGCGCTTCTGCCTTTCCGCTTCCCGGGCCTCGGCAAGTTCCCCTTCCTGCGGGTCTATGGATACGGCCCCCACTTTGCCGTCGATGATGACCATCGTCCCATCGGCAACAGATTCCATGTCGGCGAATCCGCCGACAGCCGGTATGCCCAGGGCCCTGCACAGAATCGCGGTATGTGAAGTGGGCCCTCCGAAACGGGTAACCACCCCCTTTACAATGGAAAAATCAAAGGAAGCGGTCTGGGTCGGCGTCAGATCATCGGCAAAAAGGATTACCGGCGAGGATATCCCCGTCAGGAGCTCCCCGGAGCCATCCTTGCCGATAAGTGCATCATGAAGCTGAACCCCTACATCCCGTACATCCTTTGCCCGTTGCCTGAGATAGGCATCCGAAAGGGTCTCATACGCCTGGCTCACCTTTTTAACGCGAAGACCCCAAGCGTATGCGGCTTTATATCCTCCATCGGCGATCAACCGTAAGGTCTCATCAAAGAGCTCAGGATCTCTCAACAGGATCGCATGGGCATCAAAGATTTCGAGCTCCTGTTCAGAGAGCCTTGAGACAAGCATTCGCTTTTTCGCCGCGAGATCGGCCTCCACTCTTTCGACGGCTTCGGTAAAAAGCCTGGCCTCGGTATCCCTATCTTCGGCAAAAGCCTTTTCGGCTTCGAACCCATGGCTGGTAAGTAAGAAGGCCTTTCCAATCGCAATACCATCGGAGATGCCGATCAATCCTTCCGGGTTTTTCGACTCCGGCTGAGGGAGAGATTCGAGCTGCTCTTCCGATTCCCCGAAATTATCGTCGACCAAGGCCTCCACCGCATCAAGAAGGGAGGCGGCCTCGGGACCCGAAACAGAAAATCGTACCCGCTCGTTTTGCAGGACATTCAGTGAAGAAAGCCTGTTTAGGCTCCGCCCCGACACCGGACCAAGTTTCCTTGAGAGATTGGAGACCTCCACATCCGCATCGAAGGAACCGATCAATCGTATCAGCTTCGCAGCAGGGCGGGCATGCAGGCCATGCACATTGGTGATGGTCATCACCCGCTCGACACGATTGCCGGTCTCAGGGCCGAAAGAGCCGCTTGCAGCAGAGGGCGTCTCTGTCCCGGAAGCAGTATCGGCAGAAGAGGATGATGTTTCAGGTTGGTCCAGGTGCTCCTGTTTAGGCACAAGCCCGCCACGTGCCTCAAGTTCCACATCCTGAAGAGAAGACCCCAATCCGATCTGAACCGCCGCCGAGACCGCCCCCTCGACAAGAGGAGCCGAAGAGATCCGGATATGCGGTTTTTGTTCGTCGGGGAGAAATTCCAGGGCAAGTTCGGCACTCAGTACGGCACTTCCAAGGTCGGTGAGAACCAGTACCCCCTCGTCGGAATAAACGGAACCGATGGCATCCACAATGTCGCCGGCATCCGTTCCGAGTTCCTGGGCCCCCTCGCCCACTCCACCTGTCGCAACCATGGGTATAGCCTCGTTGCCGGTTCCCCGTATCAGAGAGGCCAGCGCCTCGGCAAGCTTCCGGCTGTGAGAAACAATAACAAGTCCGACCATACGAGTTTTAGTTCCTATTTCCAGGTCTCAAGAGCGGCCTTCAGCAGATAGCAGGAAGATGTTGCCCCCGGATCCTGGTGTCCTTTGCTCCGCTCGCCGAGATAACTCGCCCTTCCTTTCTTCGCGACCATTTCGATCGTCGATGCAAGTCCCGCTTCGGCCGCCTCCACGGCGCCACCCAACAGTGTGGATATATCCTTACCTTCACCTGCGAGGACTTCCATTTTCTCCACGGCGGGAACCAGGGCATCAAGCATGGTTTTATCGCCCACATGGGCCTTCCCCCGTTTTTTGATCGCCTCCAGACCAGCCCGAAAAGCTGCAGCGACATCTGCACTTTCTGCCGTATCCTTACCGTCCAGAGCTTTTGAGAAATCAAGAAAAAAACTACCGTAAAGGGGACCGGAGGCCCCCCCGACCGTTCGTATCAGGACAAACGCCGTCGATTTCAAGGCGGCGCTTATCGAAGAGGGGGACTGTTTGTCGAGCTCGGCACAAACAGCGGAAAATCCTCTGTTCATGTTGATGCCGTGGTCGGCATCCCCAATCTCAGAATCCAGTCTTGTCAGGTACTCTTTCTGTTCGGCATATACCCGTCCAAGCTCCCGCAGCCACTTTTCTGTCATTTCCAGTGTCAGCATACATTCCCTCCGATCGTTTGTAAAAAATTCTCTGAAGTCAGATCCCCCAACGCAGGCCCGCGGTATGTACAGGAGCGTCCCACAAAGCAAGCAGCTTTTCATCAGCCTTTACCGCAGAGATGGAAAACCCTTGCATTTCAAGGGAGGTAATGTAATTACCTACAAGGCGGCGTACGATTTTCAAGCCTTTTGCCTTGCAGAACTGCTCGAACTCATTGTAGAGGAGATAAAGTTCGATGAGAGGAGTACCGCCCATTCCGTTGAGCAGGACAATAAGCTCGTCACCCTTTTTATACGGAATATCGGAAACAACGGCCTCACCCATCATCTGAATATATTCATGAGCTGTTTTCTGCTTCATCCTTTCGCGACCAGGCTCACCATGAATGCCGACCCCCATCTCAATCTCATCAGCACCGATTTCAAAGGTAGGCTTGCCGGCGGAAGGAACGGTACAGGATGTCAGGGCCATTCCCATAGACCTGCCGACCTCGTTGACCCGACGACAGAATTCGGCGGTCTTCTTGAGATCATCACCACGTTCTGCAGCAGCGCCTGCAATCTTTTCCGCAATGACGGTGCAGCCTACGCCCCGTCTTCCCTCGGTATATAAGCTATCTTTTACGGCAACATCGTCGTCGATAATAACGGACTCAACGGTTATCCCTGCCTCACCACAAAGATCGGCGGCCATTTCGAAATTCATCACATCACCGGAATAGTTTTTCACGATGTGAAGAACACCGGCACCTCCGTCCACAGCCTTTGTCGCCTCTTCCATCTGATCGGGAGTCGGAGAGGTAAAGACGGCACCGGGACAGGCGGCATCAAGCATTCCCAACCCTACAAAACCGCCATGTAACGGCTCATGGCCACTTCCACCGCCTGAAATAACCGCAACCTTTCCTTTCCGTGTCTTGCTGCTACGCGTAATAAAGTTCGGATCACGGTGGACCTTAAGGATATCGGAATGAGCGAGCTCCATTCCCGTCAAGGCCTCTTTAATGACATCATCAGGCGCATTGATCAATTTCTTCATGGTAACCTCCGAAAGTTTTGCTATTTTTTTTTGCAACACCAGGATGGTAGTTCAATCCCATTATAAAACAGAATGAACATTTGTCAAATTAGTATTAACACAATTTCACTCTTCACTATCGTTCGTATGTTGCGCTACTTCAGGAATGTGATAAGAAAGAGTACCCTATGATAGATCTATGTATATCGATTAAAGTGGTCGTCAATTACAATAGTTGCAGCACCCAAAAGATTTTCATTTTCTTTGATGTTTGTCATATGGATATCGACAGTGAAAAAATTCCTCGCAATGTAAGAACCGAGTACATACTTTTTTACTGCATCCAAAAACATTTCCGGTCTATACACGACAAAACCGGAAAGAATCACCTTATCCAGGGCCATCAGGTTGACGGCATTTACAACGGCGATAGAAAAAATTCCCGCATAGTGATCAATGATATCGATAAAATAACGCTCACCAGCATAAGCTTTGTCTACGATCTGCTCCCAGGAGACAATATCCGGAACATCTTTCTGTACAGCCTTCAAAATATTAGTGATTCCATAATATTGGTATAAACATCCTCGATTTCCGCAAGCACAGGGTTCTCCGTCGAATTTAATAGACATGTGGCCCAATTCCGGCGTCAAACCGAGCTTTCCGCTATACAATTGCCGATCTTTCACAATACCAAATCCGATACCAACATACGATATTATGCACATGAAATCATCAAGGTGTTTTCCGTAGCCAAAATACAATTCCGCTAAGCTGACTGCATTTGCATCCCGTTCCAGGCAGATATCCACATCAAAATATTTTTTGAACGCCTCAACGATGTGAAAACCATGCCATAATGAAAAATCCGGAATATCACTGTCGATAATGCCATTCATGGTATCAACAGGGCCTGGGGTTGTGATCCCCAGGCCTAAGAGCGAACCCTTTTTGCATTCCGGCAGAATCGTGTTCTTTATCGCATCACTTATGATCTTTACCGCCGTTTCGGGGCTATCGGCTCTGTCAAGTGCAACTGGTTCGGAAATAAGAACAGCACCTCCAAATTCAACCAAACCAATCGTACAGCCATCTCGTGCAATATCGACACCTATGATTGTATAGCGATCGGAAACAATCTCTAAGGTTTTCGGATTACGTCCGACCCTGTTGTTTTTTACGTTAACGTCCGATTCCCGGATAAGACCTTCTTCGATTAATTCGTCAACAAGATTCGTGATTGTTGCCCGGGTTAGGCCTGTCAACCTTGCGAACTCAGCCCGTGAAAAATTCTTTTTAAAAAGATTACGAATAATCAAGTGCCGGTTATAGATTTTGTTGTAAGGTGAATTTCTCGCATGCATATTCTGTAGCGGCGCGAGAAAACTCGGGCGATATGACGGGATAATCTACCAGCCTCATGTATGCACCTGCTGAAAACATCTATTCACTTTTGCTTGGTCGCGAGACAAATACCACCTCGCTCATCACCTGCCTCCGGAGCCGAAAGGTGTTGGCGTGACTGGAATGAGCAATCCATGAGTGAACTGCGGCTCGCACACGATCTATATCGATGCGCCCATACTTGTATTCCGCAGCCAGTCTCTTAAGCCTCTTTCTCATACGCTTGACAGAGTCTTTTCTCAGCTTCCTATGCGTTGGCCAGATCCGGTATCCGAGAAAATCCAACGGTCTGCCGCCGAATCTCCGCAACGGAAACACTTGGGTTTTCCCGTTTGTATGCAGGAGCAACCTGTCCTGCAGAAACCCCTCAATCCGGCGCCTGAGATCCTGCAGGTGCTGTTTGTCGTGGTGCAGTATCACGAAATCATCCATGTACCTGACGTAGTGCCGCTCTCTGAGATCGTACTTGACGAATTTATCCAGCTCGTGGAGGTAGATGTTGGCAAACAGCTGGCTGGTCAGATTCCCGATAGGGATACCACGAGGCCGACAAGCCCCTTCCTCCACGTACGAATCTATGATGTTGTCCAGAAGCCGCAGAGTTGGCTTGCAGGCTATTCTCTTCCTCAGTAGGCGCTTGAGGATCTCGTGGTCTACACTCGGAAAATACTTCGAGATATCGGCCTTGAGAGCATAGACAGCCCCATGCTCACGTCGCACCTTTCGCATCATCCGTTCGGCAGTATCGGCTCCGGCGTGCGTTCCTTTGCCTGGCCTGCAGGCGTAGCTATCCTTGATGAAACGAACCTCCCAGATGGGCTCGATAACCGACACAATTGAGTGATGCACGACCCTGTGCCGGAACGGCAGAGACGCAACCACTCTGGTTTTCGGCTCATGCACCGTGAATAGCCGATAACCGGAGGTATCGTACTCCTCCCAGATCAACTCATTCTGGAGCTGTATCAGCTCCTCCTCGAGGCCGGCCGTGAACCGGACCACTTCATTCTGGTACCGCTTGCCCTTACGGGCTTTTCGGTAGGCTTCATGGAGAGCTTCAAATGAGTATATCTGTGGGTAGAGATTATTGTACGTCTTCGCCATCACGTTCCCTATAGAAAATCGGGGCGCCCAGAGGGGTCGGCTTCAGCCTACTGTCCCAGGCACCCCTGTTTATGTCTTTCGGCGCTTGGCCGAGGAGCACGGGTCCTTTTGATACTGCACTGGATGCGAGCCCATGAGCCCGCGCCTTCTCGCAGTTTTCAAGAGCCGGGCGGAACCCGATGTTGTTGTTCGAGTTCGACCGCAGGTTGTTCAAGTTCAACGTGAACACCCCGGCATCCGCCGCGTTGTTCCAGTTGCCACCCCGGATCGGCAGGCGCTACATGCTTTAACCCGAGCCCCTTTGGATTGCCTTAAACCAACCTCCGATCATACGCCCGATCTCGTTCAGAAGCATCGACCAGTAGTGATACTTCTTGAAAGGGAGATACTCCAACTCCTTTGCGAGACGGATTTGCGCCCGGAGCAGGTCCAGTTCAGCATCCAAGTCTTGCATCGTTGTTTTCTTGTGGTACCTGTGGTTGCACACAATGATCAGTCGCAGCAGGCGCCACATCGTGTCACGGATCTCTTGGCTTAGAACGTGCCGCTCCGACTTTGGGAACTGCCGAATTGCCGTGTATCCGTAGGCTATCATATCCTCGGTCTTCTGTCGGATTTTCAGGTCGTCCATGTTACTTCAGGATGGGCCGGGCTATCGCCCGGCCCCCAGATACCACACCCCAGATATCAGATCCCAACAAAAGCCGGGCGGAACCCGAAGATGTGGCTCGAGTACGACCGCAGGCTGTTCAAGTGCAACGCGAACACCCCGGCAACCGCCGCGATGTGCCAGTAGCCACCCCGGAACGGCAGGCGCTCGCCTACGTTCCGCATATATATGTTGTCGCCACCCAGAGATGTAAGGCCCGGAAAGAGCCCCAATTGCTTAGCAAGATCCGGTACCGTAATCCCGGCGTCGGCGGTCATGGATTCAAAATCCATACTGGCGCTTGTCGACCCGTCGCTCTGGCTGGTCACGGTGTCGTTTAACAGCACATCGCCGCTGCCTGTGGCACCGGTAGCGTCGTACTTCAACGTACCACTAGTACCAGGAGCCACAAGTGACCCGTCTTGCGCTATCGCCTTCCATTCACTCGACCCGGCAGACTGATCCTTGCTGTTGTCAGCTGCATTGTTTGACGCCAGGATCTGAATCTCACCGTCTACCAGCCGAAGACCACCAACCCACTCCCATACGTTACCATTCAGATCCGCGATCCCCGCGAAGGTATGATCGTGACGCCAGGTCGCCGGGCCGGAGCCGGTAAGGATTCGGGCGCTGCCGATCGCCTGGCCCGGTGCATACTGATCTCCGTCCTGGCGAGTGCCGGTTTCGTACGTGGCAGCGTGATCCCTACCGTAGTTGTTGTTGCCGTTCGGCATAGTGCCGTTCTTATGAGCCCAGAGAGCGATCGCGGCCCATTCGGCATTGGTCAGCAAGTGCCACCCCGCGCCTTTGGCCGAGCAGTACCCACGGGCCTGATCGGCGTCGGTGTACACCCTGGGGTCTTGTCCTGGCAAGGCCAAGGCGCGCCCGTCATGGACGACCGCCTGATACTGGCCGACCCAGATCTCGCTCTTTTCGACGCCGTTCACCAGGAAGGCGGGATGCACCCCAGACCCAAGGGACGCATCGATATCCTCGATGTTGAACTTGGGAATCCGCACCATGTAGCTGGGATATCCCTTGTCGTCGTACATAATCGTAACACGTCCGCCGGTCGCCGCTTCGACAGCCTGCCTGGCTGTATCCTTAATACTGATAATCAACCCACTCATTACTCATCTCCTCCTTCGCTGTTTTCCGGTGCGGGAGGCAAGGCCCACACATTTACGACCACTTGATCCAGGTTCACCGGCTGTTTTTCCATCTCCATGATGGCGGATCCTGATTCCGGATCTGCCTCTCCGGTTTCGACCTCAAGGTAAGCCGCCGGCGGGAGTGTTACGTTAGCCACATACCAGCCCGCCCCTTTACCTTCTACCACCTGGCCCTCATGATCGAGCGACAAGTCGATCGTGATTGCCTGGTCTTGTTGCCGTGCGGCAACATCGATCTGATACCCACCTACTTTGAGATACTTAGTTCCCATCGTGATCGGCAGGTACTCGCCTTCTGTCTGATAGAGAATCTCTATACCCATGAACTCCTCCTTATCCCTTGTTGACATTTAGCAGCGTCCAGCGCAACGCCACATTGTCGGCGCTACCCTCATGACGGATCTTGAAGCCATTTTGCTGCTTCTCGACCACCTTGACCGCGCCGATCATCCCGAAGTCCGTTGCGCTCTCGACCGTGAGATTCACGTCGTACTCAGGTGCGTTTATCGCAGGAAACGGAAGTGCAACATACACGTCCTGTACGGTGCTGATCGTGAATCCGTTCCAGCCCTGCACAATCCGACGGTCGGTGAGTGTTACCGCATCAATACTGTCCGTAGTGTCACCGGCCGGTACCGTGATCTCGTACAGCTTGAGGCCGGAGTCCGGGATCTCTTTGGCGATGCTGACACGATATCCACTCCCATCGTGCCAAAGGTATGCCCAGTACGTCTCCGCAGCTGATCCGGGATTTTGGGGAACCGTGACGTGGTAGTCATCATCAGGGACATACCGAACATCTCCATCGATATACGCGATAGACCGATCCCCTGATACATACGCACCCGTCCGTGTCAGATGAAGAGCACGGATATCGCTTTTCACCAAGATGACCCCCTCAACCACCCATTTGTTTTTGAGTACCGCCGTTCCCTGACTAAGCACCCGCTCACGGAGATCCGTGATACCCTTCCGGTTCACCCCAACGCCGGACAGTGCCTGCGCAATAGCTGAAATGATGGCATTCTGCGCTTCATCGTCGATACCTTGCTGTAGGTTCTGCAGTTCTCCGTCCGTCTGGTCCACACGCCCCTTCAGGTACACAGTCCTGTTCGCAAGTTGCTTTGCCTGCAGATTACTGATTCCGTCTGGGCCGCCCAGCACTGGGTCCGTGGTCTCGATCTGGTATATACCGCCTTCCCAGACCGATGATTCTTGTACATTTGCCATGGATCACTCCTCCTTTATGGCTTGGTTTAGAAGATGATCAGCCATTGTCCCTCGATGCTGATATCCGATTCTTTTTCGATCGCCTTCGTTCGATGTTTTCGTGCAAACAAAGCGCCGTCGGCCGTGAGAAGCCCAAATTCCCCGATCGACATACCGTTCGCTTCGGTGACCAAAAGATTCCAGGCAATCTCAACCTGACCAGGCGCCGGATACGAGAATGCCTGCACCGGCTTCATATAAGCCGATGTGATTCCGGTATCACCTGGCGTTGGAGTCGACTGGTTGGTCCCGAAGGCGATTCTGTCAATACTTCTTCCGCTTACCTCACCAGAAATCAACCTCGCCATCACCGAACGCGCCGCGTCGACGATTAGATTCCGGTCTTGATACTCAAGAACCAACTGTTCGCCTCGATATACCTGCATACGAAAATCGCCCCGCACAGGCACCACCTCTCTTTGTGTAATCATGCAACCTCCTCTCTGTAGAACTCGTCTCCCTCATAAAAGATGCCGTCGTAGTAGCTCTTGACACCGTCATGCCGCAATAGTCCATCGTACGGACTGCACCAGTAGCGCATCCGTCCATCAAACCTCCGGTGATGACGAACAATAAATGGCATTGAAGTGTCGATAATCGCGTCTTGGACGCTGCCGTAGGAAAGCCCTTGATACAACAACCGACCGTCGTGGTGCGCCACAATCGTTGCGCGATCAGACAGTGAAACGTCCACTTCGGCCTGCAGAACGTCTCCGCCCGTACTGCTATACGTCGCCGGGTTCGGAATTGTTAGTGGCACCAAGAGCAATGAACTCCCGATGTAGTCAATCTCTGCTCCGTATGTTCGGGATCCCTGGTACTGTTCTGGGATCGCGACCTCATCCAGCATGGTTCCTACCACAGGGTGAAACTGGTTATGCAACCAGCCGCCACCATAAGTGGCGGCACCGTCAAACATCTGCCTGAAACCATGGTCGTGGCGGATGCGACTGTTGTATCGCAGGCCACGCGGGTAAACGTCGCGATCCTTCGTGATTACCGACACCAAAGACTGATCGCCAAGCACAACTCGCTCCACGTACCGAAACCAGTCCGCTATGGTGAGCTCAACGTTCGGATTGAGTGTTTCGTCCAGGAAGCTCCATAGCCACATACGGTCTGCATCGCTGAGGTTCAGAACCTTGACATAGACTTGGAGAAACTCCTCTGTAAGTAGATACCTGTCGCCAAAATGCCCGGTCAGCTGCCCTTTGACGTATACTCGCTCACCGGCCTTGGATAGAAAATAAGAGGCTGCAGTGACACGCAGCCGGTATTCCTCTGAGGTATCTCCCGGGAGGCGAGGAACAAACAGCGCTTTTCCGTGCTTATTAAGCGCGGCATCGTCACAGAGGTATGGATACCGAGCAAACAACGCCGTCTGGGCATCGTTTCTTACCACGCCAAACACCTTGCCCAAAACGGAGAACAGGCTCCCGCGATTCTTTTTTTCTATCCCTGGCGGCGCCACAGCTTCCTTGATCCATTCGATCATCACGTAGCCACCTTAGTTGCAGTGACAGAAGCGGTAATTATGCCGGATTCGTCCGGCTCGACGTCTCGGTCGGGGCTGAGTATCTCGACGGTATCGACATCAACATCATCATAGAGAGCGTACAGATCTCTGATCGCGAAACGACTACCGATACCAAGGCCGTAGACATAATTCTCAGCGATCAATCGGACATCCGCATCGGTGGCCGCGCCAGTAAACTCTATCTGCACGGAAATAGTCGTGGTGTCAGGAGGTTTGACCTGCACGTCGAACCCCATCAGCTCATGATCGTGCAATGCGGCATCGACAGCCGATAGCAATTCAGATCCAGGAACTCCGTTCACTGCTGCAATGATTACGTCCGTGCTACCGGGACCTCGAGGCGTGCGAATGATCTTTGCTTCCAAAACCCCGTCGACAGATGTTGCGTAGAACTTGTATGCCGCTCGGGTGTCGCCGAGACTCTGGCTCTGCCATCTATCCTTTATCCGGCTTCGATACGGCGCATCTTCCTCCGCATCTGTTCCAAGAGCCTCAATCCAGTCTGTGGGAACGGTGAGCAACTCCACGCCGTTGACCACCTTGGTAAGATAGATGGACGTGCCCGGAGATACGTTGTACTCAGAACCAGGTATCGCAGCGGTCACCGGAAGGGAAAACTCGCCCGCTTGAAACGTAATATCCTGCGATACCCGGAACCTTAAATCAGTACCGGTTACCGCAACCCAGCTTCCTGCCGAAATAGCGCCGGCGGCGTACGCCTGTCCAATGAACGACCCGGTTGTCCTTTCGGCTTGTTTTCGCGTAACACCAAGCAATACTCCCCACATTGCCAAAAAATCACCGGAGGCATCGTCGAGTGTCGCATTTAGATAGATCGGATTGATATCCGATTCGTACAACTGTTTTATCGACGCGACAATCGTCTCCAGAAACCCCCGAAGTACTCCGGTAGACTTGAAGTTTGAGATCCCCGTCTCCTGTGTGGCAATTGCGAAGACTTCCTGCCTGATCTCCTCTTCCGTCTTCTCCAGAAATGATGGATCGCTCATTCATTACCTCCGCCGAACAAGTCCGCCAGGTCGAACCTGAGCGCCTCCTGAGTGACGGCGGACAGCGGGCGAAACACCAACTGAAACCGACCGTCCTCGAGGCGAGAGCCACGAACCGAGGAGGCGTCCACCCGGGGATCCTTTAGCGCCAGGCGCTCGAGCTCCTGGATTATCCCTTCTTCACTTGCTGTTGGATCGTTAAGGAAGTTGTAGAGCTCACTCCCTGCCTCCAGGTCCCACTTCACGCTTCCACGTGGGATAGACGCCTCCTCGGCGATATCCTGAGCGACTAACGCGCCGCCGGATATGGTCTCCACATCTCCCGCCGGCAAAAAGACCAGATCCCGATCATCACCCAGTTTGATATCAGTCCCGTAGTTCACGACAGACCGCCTTTGCCGGCGAGCTCATATCCCTCATTTGGAGTTGTTATACTTCCAGTTACCGGCGTTCCAGTTCCATCAAGCAACGTCGTGTTGTACGCGCCTGGAGGTGTCGGCGGCAAAATCGCCACATCCTGCCCGGCGTCAATAGTCACTGACACATGCGCCGAGGCTATGTGCTCGGTGATAATGTTCGCCAAGCGCTCCACAAACTGGTCCTCGTTGACCGTCCGGTCGTGGTAGAGCGTCCTGAGCTGGTCTTTGAATGTCGCGTCATGGTCTACCATCCCCATCGTCTACTCCTTGAATAGCTGACCGATTGTCAGCTTCAATTTCTGCAATTTGACCACTGTATCCGGGGACACCGTATGCTGGGGCGGCGGGCCGATAGTCTTCATGGCAATCACCTCGTCCACGAAGTTTTCCATGATCACCTTCAGGCTCTGAGACCCGTTCAAGATCCCAAATAGCGACCCATCAATCTTGATCACCGCCCCTTTGCCGTCGGTCAACACCAGGGCATTCTCGGTACCGTCCGCCGGGGTATACTCGTCCCCCGCGAATCCCGCCACGTACGGGTAGGCCCGGTTGAACCCGACAAACCCCACCACAATCAACTGCCCAGCCTCCGGGGGAGCAAAGAGCCCCCGGCCATCAGCCCCCATCCATATCGGCGGGAGTGGGATCTCCTTCAAAAGTTCTCCGGTCTCCTCGAGAGTGGCTGGATTCACCACCTGAGCGTCCACGCAGTACCCGCCGGCGGACTGCTTGATATACCCTTTCTCAACCTTCGCCTTGACCGGGGCGGCCATCCCTTCCAGGACTCGCTCCCGGAGGCGCTCAATCACCGGCCGCTCGCTCATAGCGCCTCCAGGACAAGCCCGGCGCGATACCGCCCCGGCTGAATATCCAGCCGGGCGTTGGTGCAGAGCCGGTCTTCATCGCCCACACTCACCACCTGGTTGTAGCCGACGGGAAAAGCAAAGGTATTGAAGTTGTCTCCGGCCCGCAGGATCACGTTCACCCCGGTTTCCAGCGCTACCGGAGACGCAACTTCCCGACGGATCTCCTCGAGGGGGCCGAGATACAGCACGCCATCCGGTCCTACAACCCGACCCGTAAGTATTCCGGCCGCTTCTCTGACTGCATGTTCCAGCGCCTGGAGCGCCCAGTGTCTCGAGCACTGCGGAACACTGAACCGGCGAAGCTCAACATCCGGCCACGCCGATAGATCGGTGTCAAACGGATTGTCCGCCGATTTCAGGATCTCTTCGGCAATGTTGCCGCTACGCTCTTTCCGCCAAGAGGAGGGCTCCACGATTTCTCGGAGTGCTCGCCGTGGTGCCGGCTCCAGGATGTACCGCCGCTTCCCGTGGTGCGGATACACCTCGGAAACGGTCCCGGTAAAGATCGTCTCCGGCCCATTCCCTGGATCCAGCTGAATCTCTACCTGAGAATCCGCATCTATCTCATCGGGCCGAGGAACAACCAACACAGCCATTGAGAACCCGGCGGTGGAGGTGACCGTCAGTCGGGACCAAGACTCCACTCGGGAACCTTCAGCTGCCACCCTGACCTTCGGCCTGTAGAATGTACGAGCCTCAGCCATAGAGATCCTCCATATCTCGGAGACGGCTCCAGTCTGCTTCGTCACCAGCTCGTTCAATCACTGTCTCTTCCGGCGTAGACGCAGCAGCTTCTTCCGTCTCTACATTTTGCCGCTGCACCAGCCCCACCACCGGATCATGCTCGGTAAAGTTGATCGACAGCTCCACCGCGTCCCGGCCGCTGTCGTCTGTCACGTCGAGACCCGCAAACAGCACCTGCCGGATATTCAGAGAAGAGGCCAGTTGAGACTCCAGGGCGTAAATTACCGGCAATCCGTCTTCCAGCTGTTTAAACGCCTCGTTCACGGTGCGCAGGTGATCGTAGCGACTGACCAGCCGCTCGTTCGGCTCGTAGATTGTCGCGTCAATCGACAGATCCCAGTCGTCCCAGCCGTCAAACACCTTGCGGCGACCACTGGACCCTTCTATCTTGGATGAGTCGATTACGATCTTCCCACGGCAGCCGACGCGATTGACGATGCACGGGAGCGGTACCCCATCCATCCTCAATACGCCATTCTTTCCGATTGCGATCCTGCTCACGATACATCCTCCACCTGCTCCCGGAGCTCTTCCACAAACCGAGTCAGGTCGGCCGCCTCGGAGAACTGCACGTAGAGATTCTCGACTTGAATAGGCCGCTCATTCTTGCCACCGTCCGTACCACCGGAGCCGATCCTGTTGACCAGATCCCGGAGCACCCCGGAGATACCGGAATCCTGCTGTCGATCAACCGCCTGTACATCCAGCCGCTCGCCGGAGGGAAACTGCAGGACGTTGTTCACCTGGGCAAACTGGCTGCGCGCCGCATCCGGGAGCCCGTTCCCGGCCCGCATACCATCAGCCATCGTCTCAGGGATCGCCCTGCCTGCGGCGGTCAAGGTAGAGAACGGACCTTCTTTGGCGTCCGAGTGGGGTAGCAGATCACCCACCCGGGCAAAGGCGCCACGCACTCCGTCAACCAGACGCCGCCCCCCCTCGGCCACCCCGGAGCCCACGGTCTGGAAGATCCCTTCACCGCTGGTAAGGAAGTCCGGGAGCAACTCCTGCACCCGCTCCTTGACCGCCCGGAAGGGCGCCAGGATACGGTCCACCGCACCGGTAGCCAGGCTCACGATCGAGTCCCACAGACCTGCAAAGAACTCCCGAATAGAGTCCCAGTTCTGAATGATCTGGCCGATAATGGTGTAGTCGGACCATATACCCTTGATAAAATCCCAGGCACCCGAGAAGACGTTCGTAACGCCTTCCCACAACCCGGAGAAGAACTGAGTAATAGGCTCCCAGTTCTGCACGATGATCCCGATCGGGTGATAGGTCAGGAACAGATTCTTGATCCAGTCCCAGACCGTGGCAAACACGTTCTTGATCCCCTCCCAGAGATTCACAAAGAACTCGGTGACCGTATCCCAGTTACGCACGACCCAGACCGCACCGGCGGCCACCGCCGCCACCCCGGCCACCACCGCGTAGATCGGCCAGTAGGCGGCCATATGCGCCGCCGCTACGCCCCACATCGTACCCATCCAGCTGATCGCCGACGGGATAAACCCGATCACCGCCCGACCGGCGTTGAGGATCCCGGTCCCCAAAGCCTTCACCTGGACGCCTACCAGCGCCATGGAGGAGCGCATCATCCCGGCAATACTGCCGAAACGGTCCATCAGCATCGTGAAGCTCAAGAGCCCGGTAGACATCTGCAGCACGGTCGAGAAACCGCCGGCCATCGCACCGCCCACCTCCAGGGTAGCGCCCGCGATTCCCGCCAGATTCTCCCCGACCAGAGGAAGGCTCGTGGCCCAGTTGAGGAAGCGCACTCCCGCGGTGGCGGCCTCAACCCCGAGACCCTTCACCGCGTTGGCCCCGCCGCCGATCCGCTCCTGGAACACCGCCCAGGAGTTATTGAGCCCCTCCTGCCGCCGGGTGAGGGTGTCAGCCATCTTTCCGGCGTTATCCAGCGTCACCCCGGCGGAGTTGCTTACCGCATCGAAGCCCGCCTCGAGATCCCCGAGGTTGGCCGTCAAGAGACTGACCGCCGGGCCCGCCTCGGTACCGAAGCCCCCGATCAAATCGTCGGAGGAGTACCCGGCGGCCGAGATATTGCGGAGGGTCTGCATCAGATCGATACCACCCTCACTGGTCCGAGCCACGTCGAACCCGAGGCGCTCGCTGGCGGTCGACATCTGTGCCAGGGCGCTCTTCATCGCCGTCCCCGCCTCAGCGCCGGTGATCATATTGGTGTTGAGCTGCCCGAGAGCCGCCGCCACTTGCTCCAGGGGAGCCTGAGCGCTGACCGCCAGACCGCTCACGTTGGCAAAGCCCTGGGTAAACTGACCGAGATTCTCAAAGGCAAAGTAGTTCTGGGTGCCGGCGACGATATCGGAGAGCCGCTGCATCTCCGTGCCCGCCTCGGCGGACTTGTCGCCCATGTTGTTGAAGATACCGGTGAGAGCGCTGGCGGCTTCCTGCAGGGATCCCCCGGTAGCCTGCGCCAGGAGCGCCGCCTGTTCGGTGGCCGCAATACCCTGTTCAACAGTCAAACCGGAGGAGAGCATCGTATAGACCGAGTCGGCAAACTCCCTCGCCCCAACCGATGCAATACTTCCCGCCTCACTGATCCCGCCGGCCATCTCTGCAGCGGCCTCCGCGATCCGCTCCATACTGCCGGCGGTGTCCCCGCCGATCGCGTTGGTGTCGTTCAGGACGGTGGAAACCCGGGCCATTGAGACCTCGAACTCCGCAGCCACTTGACCTGGAACAGCCGTCAACTGCTGGAAGTTCCGGGCGAGCTCGCCCACCTCCATGGAGACCATCGACATATCGGCGGCAACGTCCAGCATACCGCCCGACTTTATTTCATCGGCGTACCCGTGAATTTCTCCCCGCAGCTCTTCGATCCGGCCTGCCGCCTGGCTGAAGCCGGAGGTAAACTGATCGCGGAAGAGTAGGGTTACCGATGTAACAAAGTCGCTCACGCTGATACCTCACCTACGTCCAAACGCCTGGGAGAGGACCGTAGCGATCGCCTCCGTCATGACGTTTACTTCGATGGACCGGGCCGCCTCGGCCTCGGCCATCTTCGCGTCTACCGTCTCGAGGCTGAGCCCCGAGACATCCTCACCAAGAAACCGCCGGATAAACAGCCGGCGGTAGGTGAAGGCGTTTACAGCTTGCGCTTGGTCACGCTGGTGCTGTTGCCGCCGCCGAAAAAAGGGACAATGTTCTGGTCGTTGAACTTACCGACCGCCAGGGGATAGTCCTTGAGCTCCTTCATCACCTCGATCGGCTCGGGGTGCACGATGAGAGAGGCCAGGAGGTTCTGGTTGGCGGCCATAGGGTCACGACCGGCCCCCTGCATCATCACTTCGGCGTCCGCGTTGGTCGGCTCCCGGAAGATGAACTCCACCTTCTGAAGCTCGTCGTTGCGGTCCTTGTAGGTAATGGAACCCTCGTAGACGGTCCCGTGGGCGGCTTTCAGCTCAGCCAGTTTTTCCTTTGTCACATCCATTGATCATTGCTCCTTTGTGTCACGCCGGATCCGGCCTACGGAATAGGAATGTAGGCCGGCTGTCCGTTCAGAATCGGGATGGTCACCTGCTTACCGGTGATCTCCATCATCACTTCACTGTCCTTGCTGCTCTTTCGCGGCACCTCGGTGATCTTCACCGTGATGGTGTCCACTATCGGCGCCTGGCCAACCGCCCCGTAGGTGATCACCACCGGTATCGGCGGCGCCCCCAGGATGCCGGTGGCGGCCATCGACTTGTTGAGCAGCTCGAACTCCGCTAGGGACATAGTCGCCTTGAAGTCGCCCTCAAAGGCTTTGTGCACCACACCCCGGGGGGTGCCGGTCTTGTCCGTCTGCACATCCACGTCCTTTTTCACGCTGTAGCTCACGTCCTCCAGGCTCATCACCATGCCGGTCGGGAGCATCACCTTGGCCGACTCGTGGTCGTATACGACTCCGTTAATCATCCGTTACCTCCTACGCCAGCAGCGGGTTGTGATACGAGATCACGTTCTCGATGTGGCTCATCTTTCCAAGCGGGGTGATCCGAATCCGAGTCACGATCTGCTCGGTCGAGAGAATGTCCTGCATTGGATCGATGTACACCGTCCCGCCGGAGATCTCACCGCCGTTCACCATCTGGTCAAGCGGCTGCTCGGAGATCTTCTTGAACATCTCGATGCCTTCCAGGGAGCCGTCCGCGCCCACCTCCACCGTGTCATTGAGGTAGGTCATCTGCGCATCCCGCACCAGCTTGCACGCCTTGTCCATCACCCGGCGCCGCTCCTCCAGCTTGTAATCGCTAACGTCTTCGGCGAGCATCTTGCCGCTGGTGATGTAGGTCCCGGTGAGCCCGATGTAGTGCCGGGCAGTCACATACCCGGCGTCCGCCAGGGCCTTGATATGGCCCTCGTTCAGGTCGGTCGGAAGGATCTCGACTACGCCGGGGATCCCGCCGTACTTCACCGCATCGATCGGCTCGTGCGGCTCCCGCCGTGCGGAAAGCCCGGTCCCCAGACCAATCAGCCCCCGCTCATCCACGGCGCCGGCCGGATCAACTTCCATCACCCATCCGGCGTACACCTGCACCCGACCGCCCACGGTACTGCCGCGCTCGGATCCGGCCAGGGCCGCCACCCACTCGCTGGTGGTCTCGGCGTCTCCCACATACCGCGCCTGGCACTTGAAGTGGATGTAGCGGTGGTTCGCTTCGGCACCGGCCGCTTTCACCGCCAGGGAAGCCCACAACGGGGACGCACTCACCCCGGCGATGCTGATCCACTCGTAGGCGTATGCGCTCTCGAGCAGGGTATCCACCGCCGCCAGAACCTCGGCGTTGGTCGCCGTCGGAGCGGTAGCGGAGAAGCTCCACTCGTCATCCACCTCAAACTGCGCTTCGTCGCCGCTGGGCGTGCCTTCTGAGAAGGTGAGGGTGATACCAGTCCCGGGAATCTCAAAGGTCCCCGGCGTGTCGGGAACCGTATACTTCTTGCTCAACACCCCGTCGATCTCCACCCGGAAGACCGCCTCGTTCAGGGCGCCGGCTTCCACGATCACGACCTTCACGTCGTACTCGTTCCGCGGCGTTCCCGCCGCCGCAACCGATCCGACGCCCGCGTTGGCGCTGCCGGCGGTAACCGACCCGACCGTACCCGGCGTGGTGCCCTCCAGGGCCACCGCGTAGCAGATCGTCCCGGCCACGCTCAAGGCGCTGACCACAAGATCCCGCAGGGGACCGTCGCCCAGAGCCTCGGCCGCGTCTCCGGGATCGGTGAAAATCTGAATCCCGCCGCCGTAATTGGCGGCCACCCCGACCGCGCCAAAGATGCCGGTCGCATCGGCGCCACGGGCGCCCAGGGCGCCGTCGAGGATCTTGTTCTTTACATCAGGAAGCCCGCTTGCCATCTACTCCCCCTTTCTCGAAAGCCCAGACCGCCGCATCGAAGGTCTTCTTGTCCACCTTCTTGCCGGCGCTCCATCGCTGTGCCTCACAGACCCCGGCAAATACCGCAGGATCCAGCGCGGCGCCCAGTTCCTCGATTGGATATCTGGCGCTCTGGCTGCCCTTGGCCTCCTTGGTCTCCTCTTTCTTTCCGGTCGCCGTAGCATCTGCGCTCTTTGCGTCCGTTGTGCTCGAGCCGCTCTTATCGGCCATGATCACGTCCCTCCTTCATCTGGGTTGGTATCTGCATCCCGGATCACCGGCACCTGCTCGGCCGGGCCAGCCAGGACCCCATTCATCTCCACCTCGGCGCCTGCAACGTAGGCCCCGTGAGACTCCTTATATTGGGCGCTCATCTTACGGACTTTCACCGGCTGGCTCTGGTCCAGGTACACCCACTCCCGGGGAAGCTCGCCCACAAACGCCAGGAGCGCCTCGTCCGCCTCCGCCTCGCTTCGGGCCCAGAACTCCACCGTCACCGGCCAGCTCCGAAGCCCTCGGGACTCCCGCTTCCACAGGTTGTCCTGCTCGTCCCGGAACTTGCACGTACTCGCTCCCTTGGTGGTGATCGACCCATCACCATGGGTCACCGTCACAAAGGGAAGCGGCCCGGTCTGCAGCAGCCTGCGCCGCTCATGCTCGGTATAGCCAAAGAGCCACACCCCTGCCCCTCCCGGAACGCAGGAGGCCAACACCCCGTCAAAAAAGGTGTTCGCCGCGCCCACCAGGCTGGAGTCCACCACCGGCGGATCACCCCACGCCAGGGGAGGCCAGGCAGTAGTCACCGCCCACAACGTGGCGCCGACTTTCCCGATCTTCGCGTCGTACAGACTCTGGGTCTGCACATCCAGCGGCGCCCGGTCAACTCCCGGGAGACTCCGCAACGTCTCCTCCACCGTGTCCAGGATCGGAAGCAGATCCGGCCCGTTGGGCCGTCCCAGGACATACACCGCCAGGCGTATACCGTCCTCGGCTCGCCCCAACACCGCCACCAGGACCGCCGGCAGCGTACTGAACCGCCGCCGGATCTCCTCCTCATCCATCGCCCCGGGGTGCACATCCACGTACACCTTCGGGCGGCGCCCGGAAAACGCCGTCGTCAGCGCCGCCGCCGCGCTCGTTCTCGCTTCGGTCAGCGTCACAGCATCCCCCCGGATGTTCGTCTCACAAACTCAGTCATAACCGTCACCAGGTCCTCCTGATTTTCCCGGGAGATCCCCAGGTACGGCCGGGCCGGAATGTTTTTCGCCGGCCACCCTTCCTGGTGGACCCCGGCGTAGACCAGCCGACTCCCGATGGAAAGCCTTCCGCCGGAGACCCGGCTGGAGATACTTTCGTACAGCCCGGGGCCCCCGCCTCTCAGGATCGATGCACCCGGGTTGTACTTCCGCTGCCGCTCGGCGTAGCGGGGGCTCCATGACTTCCAGGCGCTGCCGTCCGGCCCCACCTTCTCGTCAAACCGTTCCTTGGTCTGGCCCTCCAGCTCGACACCGAGCTCGTGGAGCAACTGCGCCTGATCCATGGTCTTGAGGCGGTTCATCGCCACCGCCAGATCACCGGTCAGACCGTCAAGCTCTGAAAGATCCAGTTCAAAGGCTGAACCTGGCACCGCTTACACCTCCGGCTCTTCGCCGCGGATCCACGTCGCCGATCCCTCGACAATCGCCGCCTCAACCGCGTCGGACTGGTACGCATCCATACCGCCGCCGAGCTCGCTGAGCATCCGCATGGACGCCGCGTGCCGCTTTGCCAGGACATCCTCCCCGCCGGTCGTCGCATCGAAGATAGAGAACAACGCCAGATCCAGAGAGATCGACCGCAGCACCCCCTCCAGTCGGGCGGGGGGCGCGATCGGCGTACCATCATCGGCCAGGAGCTCCGGCAGATACGCCCGAATCACTCCGGCGGCATCCTCAATCGCCGCCTCGATCCGGGTGGTATCAGGGTCCCCGTTGGCATCCCGGGGGACATGATCGCCCGCCCGGGTAAGAAACTCACTGACCGTGATGTAGGTCATGCAGCGTCACCTCCGGTATCACCGGAACCGTCACCGCCCTCGGACCCGTCGTCACCGGAAGACCCGCTTCCGCCGCCGGCGGCCGCCGCCGCGTCGTCGGGAGTCTTCAGGTCCAGGTGCGGGTCCACCATCAGAAGCGCCAGGGTCTCCCGGTCGGTGGTGTACTCGGCCATCTGCCGGGTAAACACCAGTCCGCCCCGCCGGTACTTGGGGTAGGGAGTCGTATGGCGCCCCTGGAAGGTCAGCTTTTCGCCGCCCTTCTTGTCGTTGGAGGCGGAGCCCGAGGGCCCCGCCTTGCTATTCTTTGCAGCCATCAGTTCACCTCACCTACGCCAGCCAGGGAGTCACGAGCACGTCAACCGCCTTGTAGTTGGGGTTGCTCGCACCGTCCGCCTTGTACTGGGCGAGGATGAGCTCGTTGGCGGTCGCCCGCAGCGACGGCGGAACCACCAGAAGATCGGGAGTCAGGTTCAGCGGATCACCGCCGTCGGCCTTGAACTCCATCATCATCTTCATCGCCGCGTTGAAGTTGGTCTCGCTCAGAGTGTCCCGAGCGGCCACGGCCATCTGCCAGAACCCGTACCCGAAGGCCCGACGTGCGCGCACGCCGTAGAGGTACTTGTCCTTCATGAACACCGTGTCCTGCTTGGGATCGGTGATCGTCTCGAACTCCGCCTTGGTCCGCTCCTGGAAAATGAGCGGCTTTACCGGCTTCTTGGTGTGAAGCAGGAACCACGCCGGTTCTGTGGTTGTTCCGGGGTTGAGGATGTTGGCGGTCGCCGTGTCGGAACCGCTGCCGTCTACCTCATCGTTCACCGGATGGTCGGTGTCGAAGAAGTTCTGCCCGTCGTAGCAGAGCGCCGCGAATCCGCCGACCAGGAGGGCGTAGATGTTGCGGTCGATGTGGTTCATCGCCTCCTCGCCCATGCTCTCGACGATCGGGGCGTACATGCCCAGGTTGTCGTCCTCGATGTCCGCCCGGTCTACGTCCACGGTGGACTCGAACTTCTTGTTCGCCAGGCTGTAGGCGTGCTCCGCCATACTCTTGAGCACACGATCGCCTACCCATTCCCGCATCGCCGGGAACTTGCCGAGCCACCCGTAGGTGTTCTCCGCGCCGCCGGAGGGGATCCGGGTTGCCAGGCGCTTCCACTCCTGGGGAGCGCTGCCGAGCCCTTTCTGGAACAGCTTGCTGAACTGCTTCCGCAGGGCCTCAATAGTTGAATCTTTGACGATCACGAGTTGTCCTCCTCTTCATTGAGCCCCAGCTGCCGGGCGATCTCCGCCTCCTCGGCGTTGAGCTCTTTGGTGTCCGCCGCACTACCGGCCGGCGCCACACTGGTGCCGGAGACCACTTCCGGGGCGGTCTTCACAAACTCACTGAAGGCGTTGAGGCCCTCACGAGTCGTGCACTGCGCCGCGTAGTAGTCCTTGGACGCCGGAGCGATCTTCCGGGAGGCGATCGCCGCGTTGATCGCGGTCTCTGCCTCCGCCTTGAGCTCGGCGCTTTCCTTGTCCTTGAGGGCCTTCTCGGCCTCCTCAGCACGATTGAGAACCGTCTGGTAGTCCGCCTTGGGTACCATGTCGTTCTTCCCTTCCGCCGGCGATCCGCCGGCCCCTTGCGCGTTCTGCGCCGTTTTCAGGCGTTCAACCGCCTGCAGCGCCTGCGCCTCGTCGGCGTCGGCGTTCAAGCCCAGCGCCTTCAAAATCTTCTCGAGCACGTTTTCTCCTCCTTCGTCCGTCTCGCTATTGAGTCCGGGGACTTCCAGATTTGGGTTGTTGGTGAGCGCCACGGACTTGACGAACAGGATCTCGCCGTCCGGGCCCAGTCGATATGCTGGTGAGTAGTAGCGGTACTCCGCCGCCTCCAGGGCGCCCTTGCCCCGCTCGGTCCATTCCACCCTGCCCATGAGAGCGCCGTCGGACTCCGAGAGCTCCGTGATCCAGCCGTAGGCCGGGGAGGGATCTCCCAAAGGAGCCTTGAGCTCCTGGGCGTGATTGACATCGATCGGGATGTGGAGACTCCGTTCCTGGAACGCCTGGATGAGCCGGGCCGGGCCGGGGTTTCTAAAACTCCGCCCGTCCCGCCCCACCACTACGGCGCCGGCAGGAACCAGTGGAATCCACTCAGGCAAGGAGGCCGGAACCTGAGGTAGCTGGTTGTTAAGCCCGAGGGCTATTGCCGTTTTCACGCTTCCCACGATAGCCGCGGGGGAGGTCAAACATAACGTACGACCCCTTAGTAATTGTCCCTACTAACGGGCCGCAATCGGCTCGCCCGGCAGCGATTTCCTCCGGGCACAAAAAAAGCACCCTCTCTGGGGTGCCTGGTGGTCTGAGCCTCTCGGCAGATTCTTTTATAAAGGTTTTACAACCGCCTCACAGCGGCTTTCGGCGGAAACTGGTACTTGGACCCTTACTCGAAGTCCAAACGCCCCTGAGCGGACGTATTGCGGCCGCTGCGCTTGGCGCGGATGATCTCGTAGAGGCGCTGGATGGTAATGTCGAAAGAGCGCACAACCTCCTTGTGGTTGTGGCCGTTGAACGCCTGGTAGATCGCCTCGTCGATCTCCTCCCGAAAGGCGCTCTCGGTCTTCGGGAGGTAGACCTGCATGCCGCCGAAGTAATCCAGAATCCGGCGCACCACCATCTTTGAAAGCTCCCGGTCGTCCAGGACCTTGTCCACCACATCAATCATCTCTTGTACCGTCTCTGTCACGTCCCCTCCCGTTGTTCGTGCTCAAGGCGGTCTATCCACTGCTTGAGGCTTTCGATCACCATCGACAACTGGTCACGTCGATACAGATCCTGATCCCCCGCCATCCGGTGCACGTAGCTGAGCATCGAACCGTAGCGCTTGCTCTGCACCGCGCCCAGCTCGTAGAGCCGGCACCACAGGGCGTAACACTTGCCCAGCTGGGGATTCTCCACCTTCGGCCGCCGGGACTTCTGAAACCCGAGGCGCTTGAAGGCATCCAGGACCGCCGCATACTGGCGATAGGTCTCGATGTCCGCCGCCGACCGGACCCCCGCGGCCCCCTCCAGAAGCGCCCGGTAGGACTCGTCGTCCAGCCCCAACTCCTTCTTTGCCACGTGGATTATCGCCATTTTGCGCCGGCGATCGGAGAGCCCCCCGGCCCCCCGATCATCCGTTTCAACCCGTTCCGCTGCCGCCACCATTCTCTCCTTCGGCGCTACACCGCCGCGATATCCAACGCCAGCTGGTGGTAGTTCCCTTCGTCGTCCCGCTGGTAGAGCCGGATATACTCCTTGCTCACCGCCACCGTCACGCTGTCGCTGATCGCCTCCATGGCCCGCTGCCACTCGTCGTCAGTGATATCCAGGCGCCGGAGGCCCAGGATACGCTTCGTGTCCACCTTGCCCTGTTTGTCCACCTTGAAGGCGTCCTCCACCAGCACCTTGATCTCAGACCGTGACCCCTTGCTCCACCGGCGGATGCAGCTGTCGATCAGCTCCTTGGCCACCTGGAGACGCTCGTCAAAGGTCACATAGTCGTTCACCGAGATCTGCACCTTGAAGGCGCCGTCGTAGCTCGTGAGCGTCACATTGCCCTTGGCGCCGCCCATCTCAACACCGTACTCCTCGGCGGACCGCGCCACAAAGCCCTTGACCGCCTCCATCGCCTCCATCTTGAACGCGCTCAGCGTGGTGTGCACGTCCCGCGCCTTCTTCACCAGGTCCCGCACCAGATCGTCACGATCGCGGTCCACCGGCTTCACCTTGTTCTTCGGCACCAGCCGCCCCTGGGGGTCCATCATGTATCCCTTGGGGATCTCCATCGTTGTGTGCATCGTCTCCTCCTTCTGCACGTATGATTTCATCAGGCGGAAAGCACCGTCTCCGCATCGATCCGCGATTGACCGATCTCCGCCGCCAGATTCATGCTTCGTTTGACCAGGTTGTTCACCGTCAGCGGGTAGGCGAGGCTGATCGCCTGGCCGCCCCGGGTCCGCCGGGCAAGGCGTTCCCGCATGGCGTTGTAGGCGCTCTCGTCCACCAGCTCCTTGACATCCCGGCCGATCCGCTTCATCTTCAACTGCAGGTAGGCTTCAAGTTCGCCTGGTCGGGCCAGAGACTCGATCTCGGCAACTTCAACCCGCCTGATTATTTCCCTGGCTTCCCAGTTCCGAGACTCGTCCAACTTACTTTTGAGCTCGGGCTGGGCTATCAGGATAATCGCCAGCAGTTTCTTGAACCCGTCTTCCAGCTCCCAGAACCGCTTCAAATACTTGAGAGTCGCAATCGCCAGATCGTGAGCCTCCTCAATCACCAGCACGTGGCTCCATCCCGCCCGGCTGCTTGCGGTAAGGATCCGCTCCACCTGCCGCGCCTTCGCCTCCAGGGTGCGCTTGGGCCGCTCGGTGCTGCAGTCCTCCACAATCGCATCGGCGATGCTGGTCGCCGTGAGCCGGGTCTTGTCGATGGTCCGGGGGAAGATCACCTTCACCTTGAGCCCCTCCTGGTTGATCCGGTCGCTCATATACCGCCGCAGAGTCGTCTTGCCGCTGCCGGACTCCCCCAGCACCGCAAGCATCCCGCCCACCTTGGCGGTCATGTACATGTACTCCGCCACATACCGGCTGGAGTCGCCCAGATAGACATCCTCCTGCCCGTTCACATCATCCACAAAGGGATCCTGAAAAACCCCGAACTGCCGCTTGGCCGCCTGACTCAACATAACGTTGACCTCCTGTTCTGCCTCGTCTTCGTCGTTGTTCTCGTCCCGGCCGTCCAGAAATCTCCAGATACCGGTGACATCCACGTTCCGGGCGGTGAGGATTCCATTCACCGTATCCCGAACTTCTTTCTGCTTGCGCCCTTTGGGAAACCGACCGTGGTTCACAATCAAGCTGACCGAGGCAATGCTCATACCGAGCTCGCTGGCCAGCCTGGTGTGGCTGATCTTCGCTTCCCGCAGCGCATCCTTTACCGTGCGCACGCTTCCCCTCCCTCAAGGTCACCCAGAAAGGCGTCGAGCTCCGGCTCCGTCACCCCTTCCGGGAACCGTCGTTTAATCTCGGCAAAGTAGGACGGGTCCCACCCGTGACCCAGCCGTGCCATCACGTACTTGGCCGCCTCCACATGGTTGAGCGTCCTCACCGGTTCACGCCGCGTATCTATCACCGCCCCCCGCCGGGGGAAGGGCAGCATCGAGCCGCCCTCGTCGGCGATCGCGTCCACCGCCCGCAGACCCGCTCCGTCGTTGAACTCCTCCATCGGTACCGCTCCCGGCCCGGTGAGGTTGTCCAGTTTCTTGTGAATCAAGTCCACGTAGGTCTCCGGGTTGCGCTTGTAGTTCTCGCCCCACACCGGCGCGTCCAGCGGCTGCCCGAGCTCGTCCATCTCCACCGGATAGACCGTCTCGGTGACCGTCTGTCCCTCCCAGTCGTGGCGGATCCGCAAGGCTCCGAGCTCGTCCATCAACAGCGCCTGCACCTCTACGGTGGCGCCCACACGTACCCCCGGAACCCCGCCCACGCGGTAGACCGCCCGGCGCTTTATTCGCGGGTGCACAAAGGTGATCGTCAGATCCCCGGCAACCTTCCGGGTCTCCGGCTGGTAGGCCAGAAGCTCCTTGGCCTCTTCCGGCAGCTCCCTGAGCTCCTCCGGGCGGATCGCCAGCCACGCCTCCAGGCGGGCAAACTTGACCCCCCGGCGCTCCAGGCGCGTATCCACACCCTTGATCCGGTTGGCGTTGTACAGCGCCGCCCAGCGCTCCGCCGCCTCGTTGAGCTCCTCCACCGATGCCACCGGCTGGAAGCGCAGGCGACTCTCAAAGAGCGTCTCCACCAGGTTGTTGGCGTTCTCAACGGACCCCTTCACCCGGGGCTTACCCGGCAGGTGCACGTGGGTCTTTACATCCAGCCCCTCCAGTGCGTTCTGGATCGGCTTTGAGGTGTTGGCGCTGCCGGCGTCCCAGATCAGCCACTCCGGCACCCCGTGAAAGGCGTAGAGCGGATCATCCTTCGGGCTCCAGGCGTACATCAGAAAGTCCCACAGCGCCGTCATGCTCTCACCCGGCTGCTGGTAGTAGCGCAGTGAGATCGAGCCGGTGCGGTGGTCGGTGAGCACGTAGCGCCACACCTTCAGCTCCCCCTTCTTCTCCATGAAGGGCTTATTCTTGTACGCCTCGGAGTCCTCGATGATCCGCTGACGCTGCTTGGGAAGTCGCTTCATCCCCTGGGTCTTGTCCGGCAGGTAGTACAGCAGGCACAAACTCGGGTCCACCAGGTGAACATGGTTGGGGTGGAGGCTGCGCATGTTGATATGCGCCGTCTCGCTCTTGCTCTGCGTCCCCAGGTCCATCCCCCGGGCCCGCAAAAGCCGCGCCAGGTGCTCGTTGCTCGCCCCGTTGAAGTTGACCCCGTTGGCCTCAAGGATCTGCCGCGCCGTGGGGATGTACAGGGTTGCCTTGCCGTTCTGCCGCACCGCCGCGTTCATCGCCGCCGCCAGAATCTCCAGGCTGTCGGAGGGAACTTCCGTGTCTCCGGCGTCCCGGCGCCGGCGTCGGCCGGACTCCCACCCGGCGGCCTTCAGCTTGCGGTAGAGTTGCTTCGTATCCATCCTGAGCTGACCCGCCCAGGTCTTGATCATCGTCGAGCGTCGGGCCGGGTCCTCGACGCCTTCCAGTAGCCGCACATACTCCTCAAGCATCGGTCATTCCTCATCCGGCTCGGTCGGCTCTGGGAAATACCCCACAAACTCGTCGCTAAAGTGCTCGGCGTACTCCTCTCGGAGGATCTTCGCCCGCTCTTCCACATCTTCCATCTGGAAGGTCAGCTTGGTGGGAACGTGCCCCGCCTGCACGTAGAAGCGGATCGACTGGAACCGCTGAAAGAGCTCCTCGGCGATCCCGGAGAGCTTCTGGTTCAGGTGAAACTGCGCCCCGTCCCACTCGCCGGGCTCGATCTCCCGCAGACGCCCGAGGATGTAGTCGATCCGGTTCTGCAGCCGGGCGCCTTCCATCCATACCACGTCGATCTCCGCCGAGAGGCGCTCGGCCTCCGGCTCCCAGCTATGCGGGTACAGGAGCTTCCGGTTGGCCTGCTCCAGCTCGGTGATCCGCTCCTCCTTCTTCTGGATCCGCTCGGAGTAGGCGATCGCGTCCTGCCGCCGCTCCTCCCGCTCGGCCCGGAGGATCTTCCGCAGCTCCGTGGGGCTCATCCGCTGGATATCGTCCAGGCTCTTGCCCGCCAGGGTGCCCCCTTCCTCCAGCGCCTCCAGGTCCTCGTCGTCCATCATCGCCAGCTCGTAGACCTTGGTGACGGAGTCCAAATGGGCGACCAGTCGCCCTTTTGGGTTTGGCTCACCGTTGTCGCCTATAAACTTTCTGGCGGCCCGCATCATGCTTTTGGCAACGGAATGGCTAATTCCGATATTTTCCTCGACGTACTTCATGAAGTTACCGTGTGACTCATGCTCCTTGAGCTGGATCAACCGGCGCCCCGCCTGGAGCATCGCCATCACTCCCTGGTGGAGATAGAACTTCACCTCACCCACGATCCGCCCGGCGTCGTAGGGCAGGTTGTCCCCGTAGGTCTCGTCTATTTCGTGGATATTCTTGGCTACGATCGCCTGTGCTTCCGGCGTTACGTCCCGCGCCGCTTCATTGTTCCGCTTAGTATTCGCCATACTGACTTTCCCCCTGGATGTACTCGATGTTCAGACGGTTCACCTTCTCCATCACCGTCATGATGTTGCGCTGCACCACCCGCATCAGCTCCGCAAAGGTCGGGGTGATCCGCCAGCCGCCGGAGGGCAGCTTCTCCGCCCAGCCCACCGCCTCCAGGTTCTTCAGGTCCCGGAAGATCGCCGTAGTGCCGCCGCCGATCTCGCCGGCCAGCTCCCCCGCGGTAATGCCGTCCAGCTCATGGCCCACCAGGTGCTGCATCACCTTGATCAGCCGCTGTTGTCCGTTGTTGAGGTAGTTCTCAGCCATGGGCGCCCTCCACCGGCATGGCGATGGTGGTGAGGTAGGTCCCGTGGTGACTGCCCATCTCTATGTAGCTCACCAGCCGGTAGCCGATCGCCGCCACCGCCTTCACCATCACCTCCATGGTCACGTCCAGGTTGTCCCGCCGGGGCGGCTCGATCACCTCGATGATCACCACGCCCATCCCCTGGGGGTTGATCCGCGCCACAAATCCGTAGTCCCGCAGGTGACTCTCCATCCGCGCTTTCAGCGCCCTGCGCATCAGCCCCGGATCGGGGACGGTTTCGGTCCTGGTCTCGATAGCCGTTGTCTGTGTAACCATGCTGATTACCTCCTCTGGTCTTCGTATGTCCTCGTCAACAGGTGGCCCCAGCGCTGGGTGTAGGCCAGTGCCGCCCGGACGTAGGCTTCATGGGTTGCGGGGTCCCGACTCACCCGGCTGCGCAGCTCCGCCAGGTGCGCCGTATCCATCCGATACCGGACCGCCCGCACCCCGGAGGTGATCATCACCTTCCACACCGCCCAGGCCCGGATAATCCGGCCCACAAGAGACCCCAGGTGAAAGAAGGTGAACGCCACCAGTCGCTGCTTTCGCCTCATGCCATGAGCTCCTTCTGTACCGCGCTGATCTCCTGCCCCAGGGCGTCGATCCGATCGTTCACCCGGTCGAGCTCGGCCTCGCTCATCGCCTCGCTCTGCTTGCGCTTGTACAGCTCGTGCAGGTTCACCCGCAGCTCCTTGAGCCGATCCTTTGCCGGCCGCGTTGTCGCTTCTGGATTCCACTTCATACTCGCTCCTCCTTCTTCACCACAGCTCCAGCTGGTCCCGTTGCGTAACGATCCGCCACGTCTTGGCCAGCTTCCCGGTCACCTCGCAGCGGCGCTTGCCGCTCTCGGTGATCACACCCTTGTCCAACAGCTCCGTCCGACGGGGGCGTATCTGGTTGGGGTCCCCCGCGCCGGCCAGCTGGGCAAGCTCCCGGTCGGTGTGCTCCGGGTATCGTCGGATCAGCTCGTACACCAGATGCTGCCGTTCCCCGAGGGTCTCGAGGATCTCGTGGTAGCTCTCCACTGATGTGACGGCGATCCGCTTCCTCATCCGCTACGCCCCCTTGACCATCGACGGATCAATCTGGGTGCGCCCGGCAAGGATCGCCTCCCGCTCGCCCGCTGCCCGGTCGTACCGGAGCATCGCGTCGATGATCGCGTCACGGTAGAAATCCCCTTTCTTGAGATGGTGATTCCTCTTGAAAAACGCCTCCATCGCCTCGCGGTCGCCTTTCCTCAGGATTGCCGACACCGAGACGTAGTTCACGTCAGCCGGTCGCGGCTTCCGTGCGCTCTGCCCGGACTTCTTCGCCGTAGTACGCTTCCGTTTCCACCACAACAACCTGGATAGCTTCATACCGCCTCCTCGACGCCCTCCGACGCCTTTCTCTTCTGGTACCGACGGATCTCACGGATGATCGCGTCCCGGTAGAAATCCCCTTTCTTGAGCCGCCGGTTCTTCTGAAAGAACCGCTCCAGCTCCTCCAGGTCTTCCGGCAGCCAGGCGGGGGTGATTGCTCTGTACACCCTATTATTGGTCAACCGCTTGTTCATGCCCTTATTATCGGTTAACCGTTGGGAAATGTCAAGATTTTTATGTATTTTTTTGGTTAACCGATTATAATGCCGATAAGGAGGGGGAGAGGTATGTAGGTGGGACGCCAAGACACGAGGAAGCGGCACAGGTTCAAGGAGACTCTATCTCACGAGCTACAGAAGGCTCGTGGGATTCAATCTCGAGTTGCCAGAGAAGCGGATGTGAAGCAGTCGTCAATTAGCTACTGGACCAACCCGGAAACCACCGCTCTTCCCACCGTCGAGCAGGCGTACGATATCGCCCGGGCTCTCGGCGTTTCCCTGGAATACCTTATTACCGGCGAGGGCGCCGAGCCGCCACCGGCACAACCGAGGCTGTCAAAGCAGGAGGAGCGACTGGTAGCCGCCTTCCGGCGCCTCACGCCGGATCAGCGTAGCCAGATCGTCGCCATGATAGAGACCTTCCTCCCTCGGGAGGATACCGGCAATCAAGAGGAGGCGGGATGATCGGGGCGGGGTCTGGTACGCAAAGCCCTCCGGCGGTAATCCTGGAGTTTCCCACCGGGCGGCGGGTGGAGTAAGGCAAAAACGAAACTGGTTTCGTTTTTCAACCCCCTCTTGGGGCGGCGAATGCAATACTGGTTTTGAATTTCGGCACAACGAAAAGGGCAACTGGTTTCCCTTTTCAGGCAATACATACACCAGGAGGTATCTATGAAAAAGGCATTGAAGTGGATCGGCGGGGCGGTCGTCGTCATTATCGTAATCTCCGCAATCTTTAGTGGTGGCGGAGAAGAGTCAGCCACACCGGTAGAACGTACTGTGTCCCCGTCGGAACCGGCCCAAGAACAACCGGAAGAATCCCGCGCCCAGCGCGTCCGCGCCGGGATGCACAAGGTTGGAACCGATATTCCGCCAGGCGAATACCTCGCCTTCGCCAACAACCGCGCCGGCGGCTACTGGCAAGTGAGCTCCGACAGCACCGGAGACATGGACTCCATCATCGCCAACGACAACTTCACCACCTTTGCCTACGTCCAGGTTGAAGACGGTGAGTACCTCACCCTCACCAACTCCCACGCCTTCCCTCGGGACCAGTACACCGACCCCCTCGTCGAGCCCGGCGAAAAGCCTGGACCCGGCACGTACAAAGTCGGCGTGGACATCGAACCAGGCGAGTACCGCCTCGTCGCCGATGATGATCAAGCCTACTACCACCGCGCCCGCAGCCCCCGGGGCGTCATGGACTCCATCATCACCAACGAACTGTTCAGCGGCTCAACCTACGCCACCATCCAGTCCGGCGAATACTTCAAGATCCAGGGCGCCCACATCGAGTAGGGCGCCGGATCACTACCCCGGCGGGAGAAAGTGGTGACTGGTCACTACTTTGGGGAATGCCGGTAGAACGGTAGGGGAAGGAGGAGGAGATGGATAAGGAAAAGGCAATGAAGAACCTGGGAAAGATGGGAGAGCGGCACGCTCAGAACATGGACACGTTCGCTGACAAGTATGTCGACATTCAGCTCGGCAAGGCGGTCAAACATCTCGCAGAGCAGGGTACGGAAGTCACAACGGAATCGATAGTTCAGTACCTGAAAGAAGAGATTGAAAGACGATCGCTGATACCCGGCGAGGACGTGTATGCAGAATCGGCGCGGAGAGCGATCGCCTTACTCAACAGGCAATAACGTGTAGCGAACCAACGCACCAAGAACCGCGAGCTTCCGCTTTTCGTCGTTGCTTTCAAGCAGCTCTTTGACACGGGAGTCTATCTCAGCGTCGAGCGTTTCTTGTGTGATCTTCTGCTGGTCGAATCCGTCTCGGCCATATTCAGAATCCGGCCCGAACCTCGTCACGAAAAATCGAGTAAGTGCATCTTGCGGGGCGCTGGTTTCAATTAATCGCTCCGCAATCTTTTCGGGGGGCATTCCTTCTTCGAGCGCCTCAGCAATTGGGATTGCCATCGGCTGACGCGACCGCCGCTCTATGTTGTTTAACTCGTCCAAGAGCCTGATCGCCATGTCGTCATCTCGGTCCGGCATCTTCACTCCTCCACGGCGTAGTTCGCCGTCAACACAACAACGATATGCTCAGTCTCAGCGCGGCAGTCCGGGCACGGAAACTCGGCATAGTCTCCGGTATCAAGCGGTACGGTGGAGTCTTGTTGCTCCTCATGATAGCACCCGCAAACCGTGCATCGTACTTCAATCATGCTTCCCAGTATCCTCCCGCCGGAGGCTCATTCCCACGTACGAGCACTTAGTATTTGGACGCAAAAAAGCCGCCCGTTTCCAGGCGGCTCTTCCGTCGTTCCGGCCCTCGGGGCCTCACGGTTCATCGATCGGGTTTTCATAGTCGGGAATACCCTCTTCATCCAGCGGATACAGCTTCCCATCGATCCGCGCCGCTTCCCGGCCGTCATCCAGCACCACCACCACGTCGTAGACCGGTAGTCCACTGGTATCCGCCGCCGCGATCTCCTCCTCGGTAAACCGCCGCACCGGGCGGCCGGAGTAGTCGCTGTCTAATCCTTTTTCAGCCATCCCATCACCTCAAACAACGTGTCGATCTCCTGGGCGATCGGCACAAACTCATCGTGTGTCCACTGTTGAAGTCTAATACCCGGATGCTCCGACTGCAACGTCGTATCCAGCTGATCCTTCATCGTCTGGTTGCCGCTCTTCCAGGCGATGTACTGGGAGTACGCCCGGGCCCAGAGCTCTTCATTACTCTGCAGGTACCGCCGGAACTTCGGGTCCTGAATCGCCGACAATCCCCGGACGGTATCGGTATCCCTGATCCGGTCAATCACCCGCCGCATCTCCGGCATGCTCTGATTGACCGATTCAAACCCTCGTCCGGGTAAGCCGTTGTGGTCGATAAAGTGCCCCACCTCGTGAGCCGCCGTCATCTCCGGGTGGGGGCCGCGGGCCATCTTGATCTTGTTCGCGGTACCGTCTGGATAGAAACTGAATGCGCCGTAGTAGCTTTTTGCCTGGCTTCGCGCTACATCGATCTTCGGCAGCGGCCCGTCTCCGTGCACGCTTTCAATCGCCCGGAGCGCCTGCCGTGTCGCGTCTCCCAGGTCCCCATGGACCCGCACATTCAACGCATCCGATACCGGCGTACCGGACGGTCCCGCCGGGCTCACCGTCTGGGTGAAGCTCACATCCTTCTCCCGGAAGATCTCACCCAGCTGCTCCATCCGCCCGGCGCCGGCGTTATGTTCAAATCCCGGGTCTATCCCCTCGTATCCGGTGTACCTCTCGCCGGTGCGCTTGTTCACATACTCCCGGGGATTTCGCTTCGGCGCCGTCGTCTGGATCGGCTTGCGCCCCGGCTGCCCGTCGCCCTGTACCGGGGCGGGGATCCCGCTCCGCTGGTAGCGCTGAAACTGCGCTTCGCTCACAAATCGGGTGGTGCACTTACACCCCCACCCGTTACGGGGGTTGTGGGTACTCCAGAACGAATCATCCTTCGGGAGAATCAGTCCGTCCCAGGAGAGGTGCTCCGGCCGGTGCTCCTTGCTCGCCCCCACTCGGTACATCACGTAGGGGTGGCTCGCCGAGCGTTGCCCCCGCTCCCAGACTCCCGCCTGGTACGCCTGGCCAAGGTTGACATCCCAGATCGTCTTGAGCCGCCGGGAGCTGCCCAGCTGTGCCTCAACCCGCTCTCCCGTCTCGGGATCGGTAACCTCCTGCCGCCCCCACCAGCCCCGACGGGAGAGGTTGTCCGCCATCTCGTTCCGCCACTGTCGGAACGGCTTTCCTTCCGACATCGCGGTGGTGAGAGACTCACGGATATCCGAGAGGAGATCCAGATCCATCGCCTTGGCCACGGTAAACGCATGGTTGTGCTCCTCCCGCCACACGTCCTGGTAGCTAAACGCCGGCCGGAGATTCTTCCGGTCCAGGTAGTCGATCGCCTCTTGCGGCAGCGGCCCTACGTTGTCACTCATCAGCCTGGAACTCCGCGTCCCCCAGCGCCCGGGCCTTGAACATATCCAGCGCCAGCGCCCTGGTCACGCCGGTGGTATCGATCCGTGCCAAGAGCTCCGGCAGCCGCCGCTCAAACTCCCCGTAGGAGTTGCACTCCGTCGAGAGCTCCGCCACCGCCTTGTGGAGCGGCTTCACAAGCGGCTTCCACTCGGTCGCCTCTGCGATCATCTCCAGCTCATCGTTTGCCTCGGACGCCGCGTTCATCGCCGCCGCGGCGCCTTCCGCGTTCCCGGCAGTCGCCTGTTCTTTTGCCGGGGCGCCCTCCGAGTTGGCCGGTTGTTCCACCGGCGCGGACCCGCCCACCAGTACCTCGTCGTCATCGCCCGGCTCGGTCAGTCCGAGCTTGGCGTAGAGCTCGCTCCGTTTCACCGGGAATCCGAGCGGCACCAGCTTGGAGACGTTATCCACCAGGCCGTTGACATCCTCCGGCCGTGGGACCGGGAGGCGGAGTTTCGGGTACTGCTCCTGGGGTCCGAAGTTGAGATTGATATACGGGATCACCAGGTCCCGGTTCAGCGTGGTCTCAAGCTGACGGGCGTCCGCCTCCATAATGTCCAGCCGAACCTCGTGCTGAGCGTCCTCGTTTCCCAGCTTCCCGGGAGTCCCCTCGGTCGTGGCTGTCTGGCCGAGAATACCCTTCGACAATTGCGCGTCCACCCACCTCGCCAGCTTCTCGAAGTGATCGGTACTACCGCCGGGCTTCACTCCTTCAACGATCTCGATCGCCATGGCATCAGGGATCACCGCGCCAATGTCCCGGCCGATGTTCCGTACCGCCCGCTTGAGCACGTCAATATCGTTCTTGGTAGCGTTCTTCCCGTACTTCCCCACCCGGATCGGGTAGCCGAACACCTCCACAAACGCCGCCCACCCGGCAACGTCGAAGCTCTTGATCAGGTGGTAGTACGCCGCAACCAGGGCAAAGCCGCCCCGGATCGGGAGCCCCGACTTCAACAGCGGCTCGTGTTTCACGAACTTGTAGAGCGGCAGTTCAACCTTGTCCGCCCCTTCCCGCAGGAGCAGCTTCCGCCCGGTCACCGTATCGTAGTCAAACCACCGAGGGTCCCGCCACTCGTACCGCGCCGGCCGCCAGGGGGTACGATCGGTATCCCACATGATTTCATTCACCGAAAACCCTTTCCCAAGGGCATCCAGGGCGTTGGTCACCAGCTCGGCAAACTCCGGGCGGTCTATAATGTTCTGCTTTACGCTCTCAGCCATCTCATGAGCGGTGTCCGAGTCGTCCGCGGGTGTCACCGTCGGATCCAGTCCCACGATCGAGAGCTTCCGTGTCCCGAGGACGCTCCGGTAGTGCAGGTCCCGCTCTTCCATCTCTTCCGCAAGGGTCAGGTAGTCCTGGATATCACCAGCCTTCGCTCCCTGGATCAGGGTTGCCAGTCGGGAGGGATCGAGAGTTGCCGCCACCTCGCTGGCGTTCCATCCCTGCCGAACACTGAAGGCGTCCGGGCCGGATACCTCCTCACTCAGAGATTGCTTATTCAAGCCTTTCAGCGCATCGCGCAGCCGCTTACCAATCGTCATTGTCGCCTTGCCTCCATGGGTTGGGTGCCGTCACCGGCTCGTACTGATACGGCTGGTAGGTGTTGTCGTCGTTCACCTGGGCGTACACCGCCATAACTCCGGCAATCACCGCATCGCCGTGCCGCTTTTTCCCGTCGGCGTCCCGGGTATGCTCGGCGATCATCGGAATCCCTCGGTCCATCACCACCGCTCGGTGGTCGTCCAGGATTCCGGCGTGCTTCGGGATCCGTATCGCGTCGTCCTCAAACTTCGCCTTGTACTTCGGCATGTACTCCAGATAGAACTGCCGGGCAATCATCACCTGGTGCACATATGCAGGGCCGTACCTCTGCGCCGCCAGCTCGGCAATCATCTGTCCGTTACCCCGGGCATCGATCGCCGCACACGAGAATCCCGGCAGCTTGTCCGCCGCGTAGCAAAACACCTGGAACTGCTGCATGAACGGTATGTTCCGCAGCTCCACATACGCAATCGCCTCGAGGGCAAGCTCGGAGCTTTCGAGAAACAGCCCGATCACCGACAGGTCTCCCGATCGGGCAAAGTCCATGCCGATATACCCTCGGGGGCGTCGCCCGCTCTCTGCCGACCGTAGCCGCGCCGCGGTAAGTGCCGGCGCCAGGCTGTCGGCGATCCAGTCTTCGGTGTCCGCCGTCCTTCTGGCGTCCGCAAGATAGGTGAACTCGTCGCTCTGCTCGTAGGCGGCAACCGGTATCGTCTGATCCATCGACCGTTCAACCAGAGCCCTGGGAAAATACTTCGACCCGCTCCGGCTCGGAATACAGAATAGCTCCTCGTCGGCGCCGTCGCCGTAGAACTCCACCAACTCCTCGAGCCACCGTTGTTCACCCTCGGCGGTCCATACTGCATTCTCTTTCTTGGACGCGTTGCGCATCTCGAGGATCCGGCGATAGAGTCCTTGCTCAATCGCCTCGTCGATCGTGATCCGGTGAAGGCTGTAAGGGCGCTTCCCGGCGCGGATGTCCTTTATCAGCTCGTTGAACGGATTGTCCTCGCCGTTGTGGGTGCTGATTATCCGCACGCTACCGCCCCACATAAGGAGTGCCATCGCCGCCTTGAGCACCTCGGCGAGGTTCTCTACAAATGCCGCCTCGTCCAGAATCACCCGACCCTGGCGTCCGCGAAGCGTCGTTGGCCGGGAGGGTAGGCCCATGATCCGACGGCCGCTGGGAAAGGCGATCTTGTAGGCGGTAATGTCCTTGTCTTCGTCCCGGACGATCTCCTCTTCCATATCGCTCGCCGCGTACTGGAAGTTCCGGGCCCACTCGGCACAAGTGAGGATAAAGTCCTTGGTGAACTCCATATTGTAGGAGATATAGAACACGTCGGTACCGTTGTCCGCCGCAGCGGTAAGCACCGCGTCCGCCGCCTCCGCCCAGGTAAGACCTACCCGTCGGGACTTCTCGGCAACCTTTACCTGAGCATCATCCTCGATCCATTTTTGTTGATAGGGAAGCAGCACCGCATCCATCGCGCCCCCTTACGAGATCCCGAGGATACGGTTCTTGATGAGGAGTATCGTCTCCGGTTTCACCCCGGCGGTCTTTGCCGTCTTGGCTACATCCTCGGCCGCAACCGCCACCTCCTGCTTCAGCTTCCGCTCCCGCTCAGCATTAGTGTGCGCCGCCTGCTCCAGATCCCGAACACCCCGTGCCACCTTGTTGATCAGGTTCGCCAGGGCGGGAATCCGCTCTTCGGGATCACCGTCCTGGAGCTCCTGCAGGTTGAGCATGAGATCAAAGACTACAAGCCGCAGCTGGTGGTTGATCACTTTCCCGAGTTGGTTCTGCTTTTCTTCTCCGTACTTGTCCAGATAGGCATCCGCCAACTCTCGGGCTTGCCGGTTCCGTTCGGTAAACTGCCGCATCTTCAGCGCATAACGGTTGACAGCTGACTTACTCACCACCTTCTCGCCGGCAGCATCGTTGATCGTGTCGGCAATTGCTTGCTGGGTAACGTTGGGATCGTTCAGGAGCTCAATCAGGGTACTGCGAAGCTCCGGGTCAAGTCGGTCGATACTCGATTTTCCGCCCATGACTCACTCCGGGATAGGGCGGTCCACACCCTCCACGCGAGCATGGCCTTTCGCTACATCCAGCCCGAGCCTGGTGAGCTTTGCAACGATGATACCGTTCCCCAGATCCTCGGCGGCTACAAGGTTCTGCTCCTTCAACCACTGGATCTGCTCATTCACCTGGGAAACACCGACGCCGTGACCATAGGCCACCAGGAGGCGCTGGAGCATCTCGTTGCTCAAGGAGTAGTCGTTGTCGTTTTCCATCCCCTGCAGCATGATGATCCGCTGGTTGGGACCGAAGATATCTTTCATCCATCCTCCTTACGTCGCGCCATAAAGCGCTCCTGCAGGACCCGCACGATGTTACTGATACCCTTGAGCTCCCCCTCCATGTTGGATAGTCGGTCCAGCAGGGTGGTGAACGTCCGGTTCTCCAGATTGCTCACCCGTACATGCAGCTTGTTCACATCGTCGCTTCGTTTCTGCTCCATTCGATCGATCCGAGCATTGATCTTCTCCTCAAGCTCGTCCAGGTTCGTCTCGAGCTTCTCATGTAGTCCGTCGACGGCTTTTTGCAGGCTACTGGTCACCTGCTCCTGGTGCTCCCGCTTGTCCTTGCGGAGTCGGTGGTTGAGGCTCAGAAATGCCACGATCAACCCTGACAGGCTGATTCCGGTGCTGATCCATACGCTGTAGTCCACTACTCCTCCTTTCCGCGATAGAACTCCAGGGTGTCCCGAAGGTCTGCAATCTCCCGCCGATACTCGATGATGTTGTACCGGAGCGCCCGGTAGTCATCGTAGGTCAACAGGAGTCCGCTGAGCTCCGGCACATCCTTAAAGTGCACCGGCTTGATATCCGCCGGCGCCGGGAGAGGAGGGTGTACCGCCTCCGGTTCCGCTACGCTCTCAATCGTCTGACAGCTTGTCAGGAAAGAGAGCGTTAGCGTCATGAAACAGATCGGAATCATCCGTTTCATCCACACGCCGCTTCTCATCCGCAGCCTCCTGTCTGTTCTCTTGGCGATCTCCCATGAGATCCTGCATATCGTCCAGTTTGTCGTTCGCCCGATCAATCGCCGCCTCGGCCGCTCGGTTCTCCTCCCGAAGCCGTGCGTTCCGCTTGAACAGAAACCACAGCAGACCGAACTCGAGAGCTACCACCCCAAGCAGTACCAGTACCGCCGTAACACCGATACTCACGCGCCCGCCTTGGCTGCGCCGTCCGTACTGGTCGCCGCCTTGTTGGCCTTCATCCCGGCAATCATGATCGCGATAATCCCCACGATCCCCGGCCCGAGAAAACCGATCGCCAGCTCGAGGTTCATCCCACTGAGCTCCTGCCGGACAATCGTCACCACAAAGATCGCCCCCATGAGCGCCATCGCGATCCAGTATTTCCACATGTCAGCTCGCTGGTACTGCCCCTTCGGGAGCTCACCGGTACTCTTGACGATCGCCCGGAGATCCAGCGCGGTATAGGCTGAGGCCGCCGCCAGGAACGCCCCGGCCATCGCGCCGATCACCGAGGTGCTGCCGAGGTACCAGATCGAGAGCGCCGTAATGATCGCCGCAAAGATAAGCAGGCTCAGCTGCTTGTGTCGTACCTTCATAACCACTCCTTTTTCAGACCGCCGATCGGATCACGTGGGCCCACTTCTTCCGATCGCCGGATCGCTTCATGATCCGCATGAAGTCGATCGGGCTCATCGGCGTGTTGTTGCCGTGGTGATCCGTGTAGCTGGTCAGGTAATTTCCGTATGGGTCGTCGATAAACAGCTGGGTCAGCTGCTCAAACTTCGGCGGAAAGTGATCCTGCTCGTTCCCTTGCGGGTAGGCGATCCGGCACCCGGCCAGGCTCACCACGTGACTGAGCTCGCCGCCTCCCTGCAGCGGGAACAAGCCAGACAGCACGATCCCCGCGCCGTCGGTCAGCTCATGGATCAACACGTCCAGATCCCAGTCCACCCGGAAGGTACTCACCTCTTCGCCGAGGAGCTCGTTCACTCCCCAGCTCAACACGGCGTGTACCTCATTCGGAGGATAGAGCGCTTCACCTGTCGCCTTGTCAATCGCCCAGGGCGTCAACCGCCGCAGCGCTTCCATCCCTTTCTCCCCGCGCAGAAACGCGGTAAGATGGTCTTCTGGCTGTACACCCGCCGGCGCCGGAAGATCCCGGCCCGCCTGTTTCAGCGCCATCACCATCGATGTGGTATTACATGAGGCGTGAGGAATCAGCGCGTTATTGCGCTGGGTGTGATAGTCGTTGTCCTGGCTGAAATTGTAGACCCTCGGATTCATACTCCGAGGATAGCCGCCACGTGGGGAGTCTTTAACGTACGACTACTTAGTAATTTGATGTAGGAAGGTACGGCGCCGGCGTTTTCGCGTTTGGTCCCAGGCTCGGTATAACACGCCGTCACCGTGGTTATCGCGTTCGATTGGTCCGCCGTTTTCGTTTCACACCGTGCAAGGCCGCGTTCATTTTCCGTCCCACGATATCCCGTTAAATCCCGCCGTATCCCGGAGTTTTCTCGTCATATCGTGGATCTTTTCACATCACGTCTCAGTAGTGGCTTCCCTCGGTCCCGGAAAGCCGATGTACACCGTCACCGAGGCAAAGATTAATGCTGAAATTCTGACAGGGAATGCTCAAAGTTTCACCATGAAGCCCAATGCGAGGTATAAGGGTTGGGGAGCCTGCGGAAGGCCCAGTTCCTGCATCTTGCGAACAGCATCGCCAGTTGATCCCGAAAAACTGCATGCATTTCTCATAGAGGCAAAACGCTTCGCCTTCCGGCTGAAAGGATACCTGCCGCTTGCTCCCGAAGGGCTGCTCCACTTGGTGGATTGCAGTGATTCACAGATTTCCATAAGGCCGGCTGCCTTCGGCCCAGGGGGAAAAAGGAAAGAGGGGCTTGTAGTAATCGGCAAAAAACTCGCTCCCCCGAACCAGGAGGTAATTACCACCTGGAAGCAGCAGGTGGGAACGGATATCCATATCGAAGAATAGCATGAAAAAGCACTACATAGAGGCGAAAGAGTTTACCATTCCCTTTGAAACCCTTGCCAGAAGAGTCAGGCTCGATCTCGCCCCGGATATGGAAGGTTCCTTGCGCGGGCTTCTGGAAACGGCATTGAAGATCGCCCGCCCCCGGGGAATCTGGATGACAACATATATAGAAAAAAGAGACGATCAGGGATTTAGCAGTGGAGGCGAACGCTTTTCCAGTAGCCTTGCCGCAAGAAACGTGGCAGCGGTGCATCGCATCTTTCCCTACCTCGTCACCTGCGGTCCGGAGTTCGATGAAATGGAACTGCCGGGAACGGATATGCTCGAAGGCTTTTGGCTCGACGAGATCAAGGAACTCGCCCTTGGGGCCGCCCTCAAGGCTGTGAGAACGGATCTGCGCACGACCCATAAGACCACTACCATCCATTCCATGAACCCGGGATCGGGAAACATCGATGTTTGGCCCATCGAAGAACAGCGTCCCCTTTTCAGGCTTATCGGAGAAGATGCCCAAAGATGGAGTGGTGTCACATTGACCGATTCGCTGCTCATGGTGCCGAACAAAAGCATATCAGGCTTCTTTTTTACCGGAACCTCCAATTATGAAAGCTGCGCCTACTGCGACAGGCATGACTGCCCGGACCGCAGGGCCCCCCGTCTCCGCGCTAAAAAAGCCTAAGGAACCATACACACGACTGCCTGATTGCGTTGAGAGAAGTGTTCCGAATAGTGGTGATGGACTATGAGGCGAGTATCCCCTCGGCCGCCCGAATTCCGCTTGCCCAGGCAGCGGTAATACCACGGCTGGTACCTGCTCCGTCACCCGCAAACCAGATGGAATCCGTCACGCGAAAATGGCGATCGCAGAACTCCGGACGGTTCGCATAGGTTTTCAGCTCGGGATAGTACATGATGGTGCTGGGATGCATGACCCCCGGTACGATGGTATCGAGCATTTTCATGGACTTCCAGATGTTACGGAGGATTTTCGCAGGCATGGCAAGGGAGATATCCCCCGGAGACGCTCCGGCCAGCGTCGGCTTAAAATCATACAGATCACCGGTAAAGCTCCCCTGTTTCGAACGCTTGCCGAGACGAAAGTCCCCTACCCGCTGCATCAAAGGACTGCCTCCTCCCATCAGCATGGCCTGAAGACCAAGATTTTCGGCAAACTGCTGACCACTTACAACCGGTTCGGTCAGACGGACGGTATTGAGAATGGCAAAGTTGGCAAGACCGTTGTTTTTTCCCCTGGCGGAAGAGTATGCATGGCCGTTCACCGAATAGAAGGTCTCTTCCCGGGAGCTTTTGTAACGTTCCTGTACCACATGTGCATTACCACTGTTCGTACAAAAGGTCCGTACTTTCCCGGGAAAGAGGAATTTCGGGTCGTAATAATCGCGGACAATGGAGTAATGCTCCACCCGGGTTTCTACGCGAATTCCAATGTCGACGGTATGATCCACGTATGCAATGCCAAGCTTGTCCATAAGCTTCTGAAGAAAAAGGAAGCCCTTTCTTCCCGGAGCCACAAGAAGCGAGGAATAGCCGAAACGACTATCGCCGGCGGTAACAACCCGTGCATCCTGGTCGATATCCTGTACCTCCGAGCCGAGAGAGAAGCGCACTCCCCGCTCTTCCAGACGTTTGGTAAGGACTTTGATCAACTCAAGCCCGCCGTCGGTGCCGAGATGTGTCTGCTGAACATTCAACAGTTCAACTCCCAGACGTTCCGCACGGCGCTGATAGACCAGCAGGTTCGTCTTCGCAAGAATCGTCGGTGCAAGTTCCCGCTTTACCAACTCAAGATAGTGTTCAGCCTCTTCCTTCTCCCAGTTTTCCCGGGGAAAACCGATTGGATAGGTAAAGTTCATCTTGCAGTCGTTTCGAAGCCCCCCGGTGCTGTAACGCTCACCATCAACCAGGAGAATCGATAGCTTCGGCGAAGCCTCGGATATGGCAAAAGCTGCCCCCAGACCGGCAGGACCTGTTCCAATAATAACGACATCAAAGGTTTCCATTAAGCTCCCTTTCCATTCCCGACCTTTTTTCCCCGTTCCAAAGCAATGCGGCCGGTCCTAATGGTTTCAAGTATTCTGAATTGTGAAACCAGATTGATGGCACTGTCAACCGATGCACTGTCCCCGGTAAGCTCAATGATCCAGATATTTTCCGAAGAATCAAGAATGTTGGCATGGAGTGAGGTGACTATCTGAAGAAGCTGCGGTCTCTCCTCCTCGCGAACCTCGAGTTTTACAAGGGCATGCTCCCGCTCTATGATACGCTCACGGTCGATGTCCCAGACCTTGATGACGTGCACCAGTTTCTGAAGCTGCTTACGGACCTGTTCCAGAACCGCATCATCCCCGGAAACGACAATGGTAAAACGGCTTTTCCCCTGTATTTCGGTATTTCCGACGGCAAGACTTTCGATATTGAAGCCCCGACGACTGAACAGACCAGAAATTCGTGTCATGACACCGGGGGTGTCATCGCACAAGATGGAAATGGTATGCTTCATGCTTCTACTCCTTCAATAAGGTCGGTAAGGGTGGAACCTGTCACCATGGGATAGACATTTTCTTCCTCTTCCACCATGCATTCAATCACCTTCGGACCACGAACCGTCTCAAAATCTTTCAGGACATCCTTCAGCTCGTCGGCAGAGGCGACGCGGCGGCCGGCAGCCCCGAGGGCCTCTGCTGCAAGGGCAAAGGAGACACTTCCGCCTATTTTACTCGCATCGAAGCCTCCCCCGTAAAAGGCATCCTGCAGTTGTTTTATCATTCCAAGGCGCCTGTCATGAATAATCACCGCGGTAAGATCCACATCCAGTTCCGCCGCACAGGCAAGCTCCTGAATGTTCATCATAAAAGAACCGTCACCGCTCACAAGCAGCACCCGTTTGTCGGGCCTTGCCAAGGCAGCTCCGATGGCGGCGGGCAGGCCGAAGCCCATGGTACCGAGCCCTCCGGAGGTAATAAAGCTCCTGCCCCCGCGCACGGGGAAGTATTGGGCGGCATAAATCTGATGCCGCCCCACATCTGTGACCAGGATCGGATCCTGAAAATAGGTTTTCACGTCTCGAAGGATGGCGGGAGTCGAGAAGTCGCCATCTCCCCCCGGGAGAGGATGCTCGGATGCGAAAACCGAAAGTTCATCGCTCCAGGATGAGTCGGCGGAGCACTCTATCTGCTCGCACAAACGGGGAAGGATATCCCCGATATCACCGACGATGGGCAGGTAGGCCGGGACATTCTTTCCGATCTCCGCGGGATCGATGTCGATATGGATGATCTTCGCATCGGATGCAAAGCTGGCCAGGGAACCTGTGGAACGATCGCCGAAGCGAGTTCCCACGGCTATGATAAGATCGGCTTCGGAAACCGCCTTATTGGCCACACATCTGCCGTGATAACCGAAAAGCCCAAGATTACGGGGATGTTCGTTGTCCAGAGCCGATTTTCCCATCAGGGTATGCACAACAGGAATCGAGCTCTTATCAACAAAGGAAGCAAAAGCATCGAAGGCATCGGCAAGAAAGATACCACCGCCTGCAATGATCAGAGGCCGTTTTGCTCCATTGATCATTCCCGCCGCCCGTTTTACCTGTCCGGTATGCCCCTTTATGGTCGGAGCGTAGCCCTCAAGCTGACGGTTTTTTTCATTTGTCGTCGAAAACTCAGCAGTTAAGATATCCTTCGGAATGTCGAGCAGAATCGGTCCTTTTCGTCCGGTCGAAGCAAGGTAGACGGCCTGTTCCACTATGGGACCGATCTCTTCGGCATCCTGTACAAGATAGTTGTGCTTCGTAATGGGAATAGTGATGCCGGTGATATCGACTTCCTGGAACGCATCATTACCGATCATATTCCGGGGGACCTGACCGGTGATGGCAAGTATCGGAGAACTATCCATATAGGCCGTGGCGATGCCGGTCACAAGGTTTGTGGCACCGGGGCCGCTTGTGGCCATGCAAAAGCCGACCCCGCCGCCTGCCCTGGCAAAGCCGTCCGCCATATGTGCCGCTCCCTGCTCATGGCGTGCAAGGATGGGGTGAAGGGGACTGCGGGAAAGTGCCTCGTATATTGGCAGGTTGGCACCTCCCGGATATGCAAAGATATATCGTGCTCCTTGCCGTTCCAGCTCCTTCACCAAGCGCTTTGCGCCTGTCGATTTCCCTTTCTTCACGTTCCACCTCCGGCGATAATCTCGGAAACAAAAAAAGGGCCTGTCGCCAATCGGCGGCAGGCCCTGGAATTGCTCCGGTATTCCCTATCCGCTTCTTCGGCGACCTGCGTCAACGACTACTAGTACGACTACTACGAGAACAGATAGAGATACGACAAGATTTCGTACAGTCGCCGTCATCGACACAAAACTCCTATAGATAGGTTCAAGCTTATGGAAGAGAGTGTAAATGTATGCTACGCTTCGGTCAAGATGGCAACTGAAGGAAAAGGCGTAAAGATACTGCTCCACGCATGCTGTGCTCCCTGCGCAGCCCCCTCGGCCGAGAGACTTTTAGAGGAGGGGTTTCTTCCCACCCTTTTTTATTCAAATCCGAATATCGCACCTGAGGCAGAATGGAAACGGCGGCTTGAGGCCCTGGAAGTGCTCGCAGATGCCTTCAAACTTCCGCTTATCGTGGAGAGGTACGACCATGCATCCTGGCTCTCTTTGGTCCGAGGCCTGGAAAAGGAACCGGAAAGGGGCAGACGCTGCACTATCTGCTTTCGCAGATCAATCGATGCGGCGGCAGAAAAGGCACGGCGTCTGAATATTCCCCGTTTTACAACAACCTTGACCCTTAGTCCCCTGAAAAATACCCGCCTTATATTTGCACTCGGTAACCGGCACGAAGGCTTTCTTGAACGGGATTTCAAAAAAAAGAGCGGTGTGGCCAGAAGCGTCGAACTGTGCCGAAGCCTCGGACTCTACCGCCAAAACTACTGCGGATGCGAATTCAGCCTTCGACCCGGGCAATGTAATCCTTAAGCACCCTTCCGCAGTTGTTCTCTTCAATCTTCAGGATCTTCATCTCACGCTTGGCATTCTCCGGCGAATCGGAAGCGTGTGCCGTGTTTACCATGACATTGCTTCCGAACTCCCGACGGACGGTCCCCCCCGGCGCCTTTGTAGGATCGGTAGGTCCAAGCACATCCCGTATCTTATTGACGGCATCGACCCCCTCGTATATCAGAACCATGCTTTTTACCTTTCCCGGATTGTGCTGTTCGTCCACAGGACAATCCTCGGGCCGAATGCCCGACATAAATTCGACAATCTGCCCGAACTGGTCCTCGGCATAGTACACACCAAAGGTGTTGGTAATTTCGCGTCGAAGCTCCTCACCTATCGAAATTCCGAACTCCCGCTCCAGCGTGGCCGTTGCCTTTTTACCGAATACCGGAGAAAGCTTATCCCGCAAAACATTTTTTACCGGCCCGTAAAACTCCAGGGCCTGAGCTACCGACATGCGCTGCACCTTACAACCGATGATACGCAGACCAGTGCGGCTGAACATATCAATAATGGTCCCCGGACGGCTGGATGCAAACTGCCAGTTATCGGGTTTGATGATAACAAGTGTCCGTTCGATCTTTTCCGGCTCGGGATAGGTCATATTGTCGATCAAATTCGGCTCACTGTCGATGAAGTCGGCAAAGACCTTCATATGCTTCAGTGCAGTCTCCTGATTCCGGGGTGTCATCACCGCGGGTTCAAAGTAGCGCACATTGTGGGGATTTTCTCTATCGAGAATAAGGTCGGCATAGGTATCCCGAATCGTCTCGCCCGTAAGCGATTCCGGACCCCGATTTTCCTGGTACAGGGCACCGGCTACATCCGAAAGCTTTTTACAGGCATCTGTACCTCGGAAAAGCATCATAAGCACCCGATGCCGTCGCCCACCGCTAGGTACGAAATTCTGACGGACATAGTCGGCAAGAAGCCTTCCTGCGGAAGGCAAATTGGTATCCTCGTGATGGGGAGGCGTATTTTGTTCAAGGGAAGCGGCATAGGCCTCGGCAAGTTCATTTGAGGGAGCAAAAATCTGCGCCCCAACCAACTCAAGGTCGACGCGGGACAGAAGCCGTGAAATGACACCACCGGTTCTGCTTTTTGCAATGGTATAGGGTGTAGCCAGAATATAGGAAATTTCGTCGCTTTTCTCTTTCTCCATACATTAATCCTCTTGTTTCTCGTATTCTTTAGATAATATGCAGCTTTTTGGCCTCTTCTTCGGCAATATCCAGGAACATATCCAACTCAGCATCCGTATGGATGGACATGTAGCTGGTCCTGATAAGCGCCCGGTTGGGAGGAACGGCAGGACTAATAACGGGATTAACATAGATACCACGTTCAAAGAGGGCCTTCCAGAACATGAAGGTTTTTTCATTATCGCCGATAATCAGGGGAATAATCGGAGTCGACGCAGTTCCAATCTCAAAACCAAGCGAGGTAAAACCGTCAAGCATCTTTCGGGCTATCTGCTGAAGGCGATGGATGCGCTCGGGTTCCGTCTGAATAATAGTTAAAGCTTCCAAGGCGGCTGCCACATTGGAGGGAGGCATGGAAGCACTGAATATGAGGGGCCGGGCAAAATGTCGGATATAATCGATAATGTCCCTGTCTCCGGCAACGAAACCGCCGATGGAACCGAAAGCCTTTGAAAAGGTACACATGGTAAGGTCGGTAAGCAGGCTGTCGCCATAGTACTCACAGGTGCCTCGCCCTGTCTCTCCGACCACCCCGATGGCATGGGCCTCATCAAGATAGAGAGCCGCACCATATGTATCGGCAATGGCCTTTAGCTGTGGAAGCGGTGCAATATCCCCTTCCATGGAAAAAACGCCGTCGGTAACCAAAAGCTTCGGAGCGGATACAGGCAATTTACTTAAGACCCCTTCCAGGTCTTCGAGATTATTGTGACGATAGCGATGAAGCGTAACCTCCCGGTGCAGTCCCCGGGCCAGGAAAATCCCATCCATGATCGATGCGTGATTATATTTATCACTGATTACATGGGCGCCCCTTGCGGCAAGGGCGGAAATGGCGCCGAGATTGGTCTGATATCCCGTGGTAAAGCAGATGGCTGAATCTCTTCCGACAAAAGAGGCCAAACGCCCCTCCAACTCTTCATGGAGGTCGAGGGTCCCGTTCATAAACCGGGAACCTGAACAACTTGTCCCATATTTTCGGACCGCCGCTTCGGCCGCTTCCTTTAAGCGAGGATCCAATGCCAGCCCAAGATAGTTGTTGGAACCTGCCATAAAAAGTTCGCGCCCCTCGATCACGACCTTGGAACCGCGATATGCTTCGATCGGCCGGAAAAAGGGGTAAAGGCCGCTTTCCCTCGCCTGATCTGCTTCCCGATACTCGTGACAAGGCTCAAAAATAGGCTTCATGGCCCTTTCGGAACTAATGTTCATAGCTGATTTTCCTTTCTATCATTTTGTTTTTGTCGCTGATATCTTCTTACCTCACGATCCATAACGGAACGGACGAACCAGGGACAAAATCGTGAAAGAAGATACACCATTTTCGCCCCCGATCCCGGGATAATGAGAAATTTCTTTTTGTATATCCCCGCCAGTAGAGCCGCTGCCACCCTATCGGGAGACATGAGCCTGACATTTCCGCTTACGGCCCTGGTTTCCGGCGGCTTTGTTTGATCTTCCTGTTGAAGCTGCGGCGTATCGGTATCGGGAGGACACAGAACCGAAACACCAATCCCCCTGGGTTTCAGCTCTCCCCTAAGCGCCTCGGAAAACCCCATGACCGCAAATTTTGTCGCCCCGTAGGCCGTATATCCGAAGGTACCGACAAATCCTGCAACCGAAGAAACCGTAACGATATGCCCGCCAGCACTCATATGGACAAGGGACGATTGAACAAAATTCCATGTCCCTGTTATATTAATATCAACCATTTTTCGATATTCTTGAAACGGCAACTGCTGAAAATAATCCGGATAGGCAGTCCCGGCACAGGTGACTAGAATATCGGGAACCCCGACGGATTCAACCGCTTTGCCAATGGCATCATCCACATCCTTTCGATTGGAAACATCGGCCCGGAAGGTATGTACGGCTTTCGGATAGCGTACATTCAAAGCCTGGCCGACATCCCCTAAGCGCTCTATGCCCCGGGCAAAAAGGACCACGCTTGCACCCTCGGCAAGAAAGGCCTCTGCCGCTGCCCGCCCTATACCGCTTGATCCCCCGCTGATATAGACCAGCCTTCCACGGAAGATTCCGACAGGAGGGCTCATACTCCAGACTCCAAAGATTCGCTCTTTTTTCTGGCAAGAAGCCAACCACTTAATTCCCTGTAGTAGCTTCCCTCGAGATGGCTGACAGCCTCGGTAAGCACATTAATAAGCTGCCACCGCTTCTCGTCGCTATCGAGGGCATGAAGGATATTGGCGGCTATGACCCGATCGACCCGATCATGATCCCGCTGAATCGCCCTTCCCGCCTCGGTCAGTTCAAGGCCGTAGGACCTTCGATCCCGATTGCTTTTTACCCGCTTTATCCATCCACGATGAACAAGGCGATTGATACTGCTGGTTACCGTACTCCCGGGCAGCGACATAATATCCCTCAGCTCCTTGATGATGATGTCGGGCTTCAACCAGACAAGGCTCATCAGCTGCAGATCGATGGGAGGAATATTATTCAAACTCGGAGCCCAGGCCCCGGGAAAGCGAACGGCATTAATCAGTGCATGAATAAGAATATTCAGTTCTTCAATTTGTTTCCCGGGATACAGTACCGGATCTGTCTTTTCCATAGCGCATCTAAACTACCATAAAAAAAAGAGAAAAGGAAGCTTAACACTTCGTAAGTATTCTAATAAAACCGTTTTCAAGTTGAACGAATTTCGTATTTCTTGTAAGCTGTGGTGAGATACGGATTGCTGGAGGTGTGTCATGGAAACAGCTGATAGTGCTGGAAAAATCTCTTCGTATATGGAACAAAATAAGGCGGAAATCGTCACATTTCTTCGAAATTTTGTTGCAATCAAAAGCGTCACCTATGAAGAAGAGGCGGCGGTGCGCTGGTATGCCGACCAATTGAAGGATTTCGGGTTTGATGAGGTGCGAATAGACCCGGTAGGAAACTGTATCGGGAGGATCGGATCGGGAAAAACCGTTCTCCTTTTCGATGCCCACATCGATACGGTGGACCCCGGCAAGGTTGAAGACTGGGGAATGGATCCTCTCAAATCAAGCTATGATGATGGAATAATCAGGGGCCGAGGTGCGGTGGACGACAAGGCGTGTCTTACAGGATTTGCCTTTGCAGGAAAGGCACTGAAGGAGTTGCATCTTGATGGAGATTATACCATGTGGGTCTCTGCCAGTATCAGCGAGGAAGATGTCGAAGGTTCCTGCGTCAAGGCAATGATGGAAGAAAACAAGGATATCAAACCTGATTACATCGTTGTCGGAGAAGCAAGCGAAATGCGCATCATCCGAGGTCATAAAGGACGGGCCCTTATCAAGGTGGAGGTGACGGGAAAGGCCGCCCATGCCAGCGCAGCCTGGAGGGGAGAAAACGCCCTAATAAAGGCCCTGCCTCTGATTAAGGGGATCGACGACATGAAAGAGTTTGTGAAGGATCCCTTTCTCGGAGGCGGTTCGATCGAAGTAACGAAGGTGGACTGTGATACCCCGAGCCTCAATACCATCCCAGGAAGGGTGACGGTGACGATGGACCGCCGTATAAGCTGCGGAGAACGTGTACAAGATCTTCTGAACGAGGTAAAGCCCCTGGTGGATCAGGTGGGAGGAAAGGCATCCATCGATGTGGAAAGGGTTACCACCTATACCGGTTACCAGATCGAACAGGAAGACTATTTTCCAAGCTGGGTCATCCCCGAAGATCATGTACTGATCGCTACCGGCGTTACAACCTTTAAAACACTATTCGACCGAGATCCTGTTGTAGGGTCCTGGGATTTCTGCACAAACGCAACTCATCTCTGCGGTCGTACCGGTATTCCGGCCATCGGCTTCGGTCCCGGAGACGGATCACTGTGCCATTCCACCCAGGACAAGGTATTGGATTCCGAAGTAGTTGATGCGGCAAAATTCTACGCCCTTTTTCCTCTCGCCATGGCGGGAAAATAGAACATTGTCCCCCGCCCCGCTCCCGAAAAGCGGGGCGATTAGGGGAAAGCATCATACAGGAAGGAAAAAGTAGAAGTGAGCTCCCGCTTCCGACGGATAGAGACCTACACGGCCTCCGTGTAACTCTACGGCGCTCTTAACGATGGCCAAACCAAGCCCTCGTCCTCCCGGATTCTCCTCAGAACCCGTGCCCCGATAAAAGCGTTCAAAAACCCGCTTTCGCTCCTCTTCTGCAATTCCCGGGCCTTCATCTCGAATGGAAAATTCATATCCTCCATCTCCCTTTACAAGGCCCATGGTGATGGTTGAATCGGGAGGAGAAAAACGAAGGGCGTTTGAAATTAAGTTATCAAGTGCCCTATCGATCTTTACCGCATCGATCATAATTGCGGTCCCTTCCCGAAGAGAACTGTCGAAAACAATCTGCACCGATCGTTCTCTGGCCGCCGGTTGAAAACGGTCCTTAGCACGCAGACAGAGGGCCACAGGATCGCTTTTTTTAAGAGACAGCCGGTCGAAAAGGCGTTCCATGCTGCTGATCGCCCGCAGCTCTTCAATCAAAGAACTCAGGCGGTCGACATCCGACAGGAGGGCATTAAGCTGCCGATCGTCAAGATGGTAAACCCCGTCCGAGACCATCTCCATACGGGACTTCAACAGTGCCACGGGAGTTCGCAATTCATGGCTTACATCGGCAATGAGTTGCCGCTGGCGCTCCTCGCTTCTCCGTAAATTCGCCGCCATCTGGTTGAATTGCACCACAAGCTGGTCAAACTCCGCGGCTCTTCCGGCCGAAGATGGAAGTCTGACCGAAAGATCACCCTCGCCAATCTTTTGTGCGGCCTGCTGTAACTCGCCGATGGGTCTGATAATGCGGTAGGTGATAAAAATAACCGCGGCGATCGCTACAAACGCGGAAAAGAGGGCCGAGAGAAGGAGGGCCCTGGCAACTCCGCCGAGAAAACGCTTTTGATAGGGAAGCAGCTGAGTGCCAAGCATCGATCCGACAAAGACCTCTCCGATCTTATCGTTGCCTACCAAAACCGATACCCCTTCTCGTTTCCGAAGGGCCTCACGTATATCCTCGGTGATATCGGGAAGCGTATGAAAAATAATTCTGCCCTCTCTGTCGACAATAACGATTCGCTGTCTCTGAGGCATAGGAGGTTCTCTATCGCCCATTCCTCCCTGCCCCATCATCGGATGCATATGGTGATCGGGAGAAAAGGGAACAAACTCCAACTCATCCCTGTTTCGATTTGCAAGGGCCATTGCCAAACTCCGGGCAAATTCCCGATCACCACGATCTACAAGATAAGAGAATTCGATACGAATCCGCCGCTGAACCGTAAGCCAGACCATAAGAAAGGCAAAAAGGAGCACAAGGGAGAATGCAAGGGTCAGCATCTTCCAGAGGGAACGACTACTCATCACCCTCTCCCGGAGGAACAGTAAAACGATAACCGATTCCGTGTATTGTTTCGATGTAACGGGGACGTGAGGGATCATTCTCAATGGCCTTTCTGATGTTCTTGATATGAACATCTATGGTCCGCTCATAAACCCCGGTATAATCCCCGGAAACCTCCTGAAGGAGTTCGTTTCGGGTAAAAACCCGATCGGGGTAGGAAACAAGCTGCTTCAAAATGGCAAATTGCCCCGGCGTAAGGGCCACCGGATCATTGCCAAGCCTTACTTTCATACTCACCGGATTCAGCCGAAGGGATCCGCGGACGATCTCCGTATCTGCCTCAGGCTCTTTCTCCCCAGAAGCCGAGCGGCGCAGGACGGCCCGTATCCTGGCCGCAAGTTCCTTCATGCTGAAAGGCTTGGTGACATAGTCGTCTCCCCCAATCTCGAAACCAAGTATCCGATCCGATTCTTCGGCTCTGGCCGTGAGAAAGATGATGGGAAGTCCCCGATCGGCCCGAACCTTACGGGCAACATCAAACCCGTCGAGCCCCGGCATCATAACATCGAGGACAAGAAGGTCCCACTCCTTTTCCCCGATAAGACGCAGAGCCCGGGAACCGTCAGAGGCACTTTCGGTAATAAAGCCCATGGCCGAAAGATAATCGCAAATCATCTTTGCAAGCTCCTTCTCATCGTCGACAACAAGAATTCGCTGTGTATGTTCATCCATAATAGTAAGATATCATAAAAATATGAACAAAGTGTGTCGATCTGCCCTTTATCTATTGTGAAGGAGATAAAACGTGGTAAAGGATATCATCGCGCAATGTGCAAAAGAACATTTCGGGATAGAAACGCTTTATCCTCAGCAGCGAATTGTCATAGCGAATATTCTCAGTGCCGCCGGTTTTTACGGTGAAGAAGAGGCAGACGAGGCGCCTAAAAATCAGTTGGTCATTCTTCCCACCGGTATGGGCAAAAGCATCTGTTTCATGTTGCCGTGCCTCCTCATGAATCCCCTGACCCTGGTGGTCTTTCCCCTCCTTTCACTGATGTCCGATCAAAAGCGCCGGTTCGACAAGGCCGGTATTCCCGTCGTCCTGATACGGGGAGGACAAAGCCGTGAAGAACGGCAAAAGATATTCCGCAGCATAGAACAAGAAAAGGCAACTGCGATTTTAACCAACCCTGAGATGCTGGAATCTCAAAGACTTATGGAGCTCCTTTCAACCGTCGAAAGGATTCATCTGGTCGTGGATGAGGTACATACCCTCCCCGAATGGGGAGAGAGTTTTCGTCCGGCCCTTCTAAAAATCGGGGAACTTTCCGAACGGCTTCCAATCACTCAGATCACCGCATTTACCGCCACCGCAGGAGAACGCATTATCAAGGGAGTCACACGTCTGCTTTTCCACGGAGAACCCCCGAAACTTGTCACCGCACTTCCCGATAGACCGAACATCCATTACCGAGTCATTCCAAGTCTCAACAAAAACGCCGACATTGCCGCCTTACTTGCCGGCGGAATGGGCAAAGGGGAAAATCATCGGGGAGAAGCCCCCACTCCTTTTGCCTCCCCGATGCCGAGGCCAGCGGTCATATTCTGCAGGACACGCAGGGAAACCGAACGGGTGGCAAGAGAACTCCGATACAACATGAAAGAGGACTCAATCCGCTTTTACCATGCAGGGCTCGAGCAAGAAGAAAAAGAGCTATGTGCCGACTGGTTTTTTAAAAGTACAGGAGGGATTCTTGTAGCAACGACAGCATACGGCATGGGTGTCGACAAAGCAAATATCAGGACCGTCATCCATCACCGACCCTCCCCCTCGGTTGAGGCCTTCCTACAGGAATCGGGACGGGCGGGAAGAGACAGGAAACCGGCCTGGTCGGTGGTGCTACTCTCTCCCGATGATCTTCACCCGGACCACGGCGACCAGCGCCATAAGGCCCTGCTTGCCTGCTTCACCGATGCGAATCGTTGTCGCCGGGAAGCACTCCTTCAGCTCCTCGACGCACAGATCAAGGAGTGCGGCGGCTGTGACGTCTGCGACAGAAGTGTTCAGCAAGAGGCACGTGGACGCCGGGAGCTGCTCACCCTTTTCAGGACAATGCCCCTGCGCTGGAAGGAAAAAGAAGGAGCAATCATGGCTGCAATCCGCTTCCCGGACATCACAACGGAAGAGGCCCATACACTCATCACCGCCCTTTTCGCCGAAGGAAGCCTAAAGAGGGTTTCCCGAGGGCCATGGAAGGGACTTATCTACCCGGCTGGTTTTCCCGTTTCCATTTTTCGAACTGATCTTTATCATTCTGCCGCCAGAGGGCGAAATCCCCTTCCACAACCCCGTTGAAACTATCCCAGGGAGAATCTTCCACCTGATAATAGCTCTTACTCAGGGCCCCGGGGCGGATTCTTGCAGCCGTTCCTTCGCCAGAGGACCTTGTAATGGAAACGATTCTTCCCCGATTCCAGAGAGCGCTCAGGGTTGAACCGTCATGAAACAAGATAGCCCCTTCTCCGTGAAAGGTTCCGGCCTGAAAGGCACCTTGATAGCGATCACCATTCTTCCAGAGATACTCTCCCTTTCCGTCGGGAAACCCTCCATGAAAATCACCACGATAAGAATCACCGTTGGAAAGATGTATAAAACCTTCCCCCTCGGGTTCTCCCTGATTCAGATTACCCCTATACGCTCCCTTGGCGTAATCCCGCTCAACCACCTGTGCAGCAGCAGTTTCCGATTGCGATCTACCGGTCTCACGGTAGAACCGATCATCAAGCACTCTTCTGCTCGTGTAGTAATGGTTGTTCCAATAGCGGGAACCGAGGCTTGTTATTGCGACGCCCCGGTTGGGGCCGTTCGAAATCGCATGAATCAAAGAACCTTGCCCCAGATACACAGCCACATGCGTCACCTCTCCCGCCGAAGAGCCGGTAGCGAAAAAGACAAGATCACCGGGAAGCAGTGATTGCCGCTGCACGGTACGGCCCAGACGGGCCATATCCCTGCTGATCCTGGGAAGGTTCTCCAAATAGGGTTTATAGAGGTAGGTAACGAAACCGGAACAATCGAATTTATCGGGCCCGGTAGCCCCAACAGCATATGATGACCCGACCAATTTCATTGCCGGTACGAGAATCAAACGATTAATTTCATTTGCAGATGCAAGATCAACGACCACCGGCAGCAAGAAAAATAACAACAGTGTCCTGATAACCTTGGCTTGACGCATGGTTTATTCTAAAACCAAACGACGATCGATTGCAATCGCCTTTTCGTCGAGGACTGCCCCATGCCCGGGCGCATCTCCCGGAGTAATGGTGGTGCCCTCGTACACGGCGCCACCGATAACAGGATCTATTGTGTGCATAAGGGGGCCGTCGAGGTCCGCATAGCGAAAAATCGGCCGCGCCGATGCAAGATGGGCGGCAGCACTCTGGTAGATTCTGCTTTCGCTCATACAACCTATCATACACTCGATACCCGAGGCCTCGGCAAGGGAGGCAATGGCCAGAGCGCCGGTAATACCCGCCGATTTCGAAAGTTTGATATTGAACAGGTCGCAGCTCTCCTCCTCTATCAGACGAAGGGCATCCGAAACGGAGAAAAGGGATTCATCGGCCATGATGGGAATCGAGGTACGACGGCGCAGCTCCCGGAGCTGATCGAAGCGATCGGCAGCAAGGGGCTGCTCACAGTACTCGATATTCCACTTTTCTATCGCGGTTAAAACCTTTACGGCATCGGGGAAGCTCCATCCCTGATTTGCATCGACACGGAGAAGGACCTCAGCTCCAACGGCCTTACGGATTGCCCTGACCCGCTCAATGTCCAAAGACGCATTGGTCCCAAGCTTTATCTTAACGGCATTATATCCCTTTCGGACAAAAGAACAGGCCCGCTCCGCCATCACCTCCGGTGAGAACAGACCGATGGTATCGTCACTTATCAAAGCCCGCCGGGAGCCCCCAAGAAAGGCATAGAGCGGCATGCAAGCCCGCCTTGCAGCAAGATCCCAGAGCGCAATATCAAAAGCGCTCCTGGCAGTGACATTATTGGGGAGAAATGCCTCCATTGTTTTCGCATGTTCATGAAATGCAGAGGCACTTTTGCCAAGGAGCAAAGGAGCAAGGGCCTCGGCAGCGGCAAATACCGTTCCGATGGTCTCGCCGACAATTGAACGAAAGGGATTTCCCTCCCCCGTACCGGTATTTCCCTCGCTGTCGCTTATGCGAACAAAAAGGGATTCGGTATCTCGAACCTCCATGGTAGCAATCCTAAAAGGAACCTCAAGAGGAATCCTCCCGGTCAAAAGTTCTATCCGTTTGATAAGCATACCCTAGAGTACCCTCGCTAAAACCATTAATCAAGATCCGATTTTCTTCCATGTTTTTCTCCTACCCATCCTTTCGTACAGTATGAAAACCTGGACAATCGTTAAGATTCGGGTGCATACTGATCACCATTGTAGAGCATCAAGGAGTACGCCAGATGGTCGACATCATTCAGGCAACTAATAACAAGATGTTAAAGGAGTTCATCAGATTTCCTTTTACCCTATATTACAACCATCCCTGCTGGGTCCCCCCTCTCTTTTTCGATGAATGGAACACCCTTCACTGGAAGAGAAATGCAGCCTACAGCTATTGCGAAAGCAGGTTTTTTCTCGCTAAGAGGGAGGGAAAAACCGTCGGAAGAATTGCCGCCATCAGAAACGACCGCTTCATTGAAAAGTGGAAACACCGCTACATCCGCTTCGGTTGGGTCGATTTTATCGATGATCCGGAGGTATCGCAGGCACTCTTTGCAGCAGTCGAATCATGGGCCGAAGAGCAAGGGATGGAGGGAATTCACGGCCCTCTCGGCTTTACCGATCTTGACCCCGAGGGGCTTCTCACTCAGGGCTTTGAGGAAGAGGGAACGCTGCCCATGATCTACAACTACGACTACTATCCCAGACATATCGAAGCCCTTGGGTATCATAAAGATGTAGATTGGCTGCAGTTTGAAATCCCCGTTCCGAAGGAGATCGGTCCTAAATTTACACGCCTTAAAAAAGTGGTGCTTGAACGAAATGAACTGCGCCTGGTTCAAGCAAAAAGACGAAGAGACCTTTTACCTCATGCCAGAGGAATTTTCGAGGTCATAAACAGATCGTACGCACAACTTTACGGTGTAGTCGAATTAAATGATGAACAGATTGATGCGTATGTAAGACAGTATTTCGGCTTTGTAAACCCGGACTTCGTCAAAATTATTCTGAATGAAAAGGATGAGGTCATAGCCTTTGCCATTGCCATGCCCCGACTATCATCGATGCTGATCAAACACAGAGGCAGGCTCTTTCCCCTCGGTGCCCTTGCGCTTCTGCATACCCTTCGTAAACCGACGGAACTTGTATTTTATCTTCTGGGGATCAGACCCGATTACCAGGTTAAGGGGCTTACCTCGATTCTCATGACCGAACTCTACAGGGAGTGCATTGATTACGGAATTACAAGAGTACAAACCTGCGGAGAGCTGGAAAACAATTCGAATATTGTCACTTTGATGAACAATTTTGAACACCGACAGCATATACGCCGCCGGTGCTATATCAAAACATGGAAATAGGCCTGGCAGGTGCGATTATTTATCTTCACGCATATAGCTAACGCCAAGAGCCGCAGGGGATCCGACCTTCCTGTTGTGCGTCTCCCACCAGGTCATTACAACGAGAACGATAACCGTCGCAAGATAGGGAGCCATGTTGAGGTAGGCAGCAGGGATGGTGGTACCCGAGGCCTGTAGACGAAACTGGACGGCATTGATGCCTCCGAAAATAATCGCTCCAAGTATTGCCCTGCCCGGATTCCACATGGAAAAAATAACCAAAGCAATGACAATCCATCCCCTTCCACCGGTGATATTCTCGGTCCAGCCAGGAGTATAGCTAAGTGAAAGATGAGCGCCACCAAGGCCTACCAGCATGCCTCCGAGTACGGTATAGACGTAACGTATTTTTGAGACATTCACACCCATGGCATCGGCAGTCTGAGGATTTTCTCCTACAGCCCTGAGATTTAATCCGTAGCGAGTCTTGTAAAGAAAAAACCAGGCAACGGGAATCAGGAGAAAGACAACATAGGTGAGCAGGTCCTGGTCGAATACGGCCCCAATAATCGGAAGCCGGGAAAGACCGGGAATGGCAACAGAATGGAAACGAGGAGCAACGAGCCCCGCAAGATAATAACCGTTGCTCTCAGGACCGAGTCGCTGTCCCAAAAAGCTTGCAAAGCCGCTGCCGAAGATGGTAATGGAGAGGCCGCTGACGACTTGATTTGCACGCATCGTTATGGAAAGAAAGGCATGCAGGGCGGCAAGGAGCGCTCCCACACCCATAGCTGCGAACACAGCAAGAAACAGGTTCCCGGTATGATAAGAAACAGAGAAGGCCGTAACTGCCCCCATCAGCATCATCCCCTCAATTCCAAGGTTGAGGATCCCCGACCGTTCGGTATAGATTTCGCCGATGGTTGCATAAACCAAACTGGTTCCGGCTCTAAGGGTTATGGCAAGAATTGAAGTTATAAGAAGGATCATTATACCCCCTCCTTTTCCGGCTTTATCACTTTCAAGCGATATTCGGTAAAGAGACTACCCGCCAGCATGGGGAAGAGGATCATCCCCTGGAGGACCAGGCCCATGGCAGAGGGAAGCCCCATAGTCATCTGGACTTGATCACCCCCAACCAAAAGTGCGGCCATGAGGAGTCCCACAAATAATGAGGCAATCGGGTTGAGTTGGCTCAGCCAGGCCACAATGATGGCGGTATAGCCATAACCGATTGATAGCCCCTGCTGGAGGCGGTGACTGATCGCCGTCACTTCGCAGGCACCCGCAAGCCCGGAAAGAGCCCCGGAAAGCAGGAGTGCCAGGAGGATATTTTTTCCGATACCGACACCAAGGCAGCGGGCAGCCTTTTGGTTCTTGCCGATCATCTTTAGTTCAAATCCCCAGCGAGTACGATTCATGACGACCCAAAGAAGGAGACCGATGATAATGGCAAACCAGAGGCCGGCATGGGCCCGTCCGGAAAATCGCGGCAGCCAGGCGGCCTCGGGAAACATTCTCGTACCGGGGAAGCCAAAGCCCTTTGGATCCCGCCATGGTCCATAGTATAAACCCTCGGAAAAGAGGATCGCGACATAATTGAGCATCAAAGTGGTAAGGGTCTCATCCACCCCCAAACCGACCTTAAGCCCTGCAGGAATTCCCGCCCACAAGGCACCGGCAAGGGCCCCTACAATAATTGCCACAGGCAACAGAAGAGGAGCAGGCAGCCAGGAAGACCAAAACAGGGCAACCCACGCCGCCGCCACACCTCCGAAGGTAAGCTGCCCCTCGGCCCCGATATTCCAAAACCGAAGTCGGAATGCTATGGAGACCCCCAAACCGGTAAGCATAAGAGGAATCGCCTTGACCAAGGTTTCGGTGAAATTACTCCAAGAGCCAAAGGCACCGGCAAACATCCCTGCGTAGGTTTTCAGAGGATTGGTTCTGAAAATTAGAAGAAGAATCCCGGTAAGAAAAAGGCTGATGATAAACGACACCACCGGAACAAAAATAAGCGCCCGGCGGCTCATGAACTTTCTTTTTTCAAAAACCACTCTCATGGCGGCTACTCCTGTTCACATGTTGCGGCGGCGAGCTTCGCAGCCTCTTCTTCAACCTTGGCAAGGGGAACCCCGGCCATCATCAGGCCGAGCTTTTCAGTATCCGCCTCCTCGGAAGAAACAATTCCCATTATCTGGCCTTCAAACAATACGGCAATCTTGTCGGCAACGGAAAGGAGTTCTTCGAGGTCTTCCGAAACCATAAGAACCCCTTTCCCTTTATCCCGCTGGGCAACAATCTCGTTACGAACGGCCTCGGTCGCACCGACGTCAAGCCCACGACTGGGATAAGCTGCGACCAGAAGACCTCCGCAAGCATCAATTTCTCGGGCCAAAATGGTCTTTTGAATATTGCCGCCGGAGAGGAATTTCACATGGGTCTGTGGCGCGGGAGTCGAAATCTTAAAAAGGTCTATCATTTTCCGTGCCATCAGCAATATCCTTTTCGGATTAAGAAAACCACCCTTCAAAAGAGGGGGCTTTCGGTATCCCTTCATGGCAAGGTTATTGGCGACACTCATATCGCCCACCACTCCCATGGCGATGCGGTCGGAGGGAATATGACTTACTCCCGCCTGAATCATGGCAAAGGGACTACGTCCCGTCATGTCTCGTCCTTCGAGAAATACCTTTCCGCCGGTAGATGAATGAAGGCCGGTTATGACCTCCGTAAGTTCACGCTGACCGTTACCCGCGACACCTGCAATCCCCATGATCTCGCCGGTCCGGACTTCCAGATTAATGCCCTTTAAAGCAGGGAGCCCCTTTTCGCCGTCGGCACGGATATCCCGAAGTTCAAGAACAACCTCTCCGGGGATAGAATGTTTTTTTTCAATTCGGAAAAGGACTTCCCGACCAACCATGAGCCTTGCAAGCTCCTGAGGATTGGTTTCGGAGGTACGCTTCACCGTAACCAGCCGCCCCTTTTGAAGCACCCGTACCCAATCGGAAAAGTCAATCACCTCTTCCATCTTGTGTGTGATAAAAATCGCAGAACGCCCTTCATTGGTCATCTGTTGCAAGACACAGTTTAATTCATCCGATTCCTGAGGAGTGAGCACGGCAGTCGGCTCATCAAGGATAAGGATGGTTGCCCCCCGATAGATCTGTTTCAGGATCTCGACCCGCTGCTGCTCGCCAACCGAAAGCTGCCAAATATATGCAGCCGGATCAACTTTCATGGAATAGTGTTCGGAAATTTCGTGAATCTTGCGATAGACACTCCGCATATCAGGAATCGCCGCGACACTCTTGAGGCCAAGAATAATGTTCTCGGCAACGGTCATCGTATCTACCAGCATAAAATTCTGGTGTACCATCCCAATGCCCAAATCCATGGCATCCCTTGGACTTTCGATATCAACACGCTTGCCGCGAATATAAATCTCACCTTCATCGGGGCGATAGAGTCCAGCGAGAACATTCATCAGTGAACTCTTTCCTGCCCCATTTTCGCCGAGAAGGGCAAGAACCTCTCCGCAGTAGAGTTCAAGATCAACATGGTCGTTTGCCACGACTCCGGGGAACCGCTTGGTTATTCCCTTCATCTCAAGGATAGGGATTTTCCCTACTTCGTCACTTCCCATCTCGTGCAACCTTTGAATATGGTATGAGAAGACCCGGCAGAAGCCGGGTCCGATGATTCGAACAATTGATTGGCTATATGCCGTTAATTACCGCTCTTTCCAAGAACACCGTCCACAAACACACTCATGTTGAGCATATCGGGATCACTCATCTTCTCACCGGCAGGTACCATCATACTCCCATCCTGGGCCTTGACAGGTCCCCAGAAAACATCCCATTCTCCGGCCTCGATCTTAGCGGTCTCTTCATCGACCAGGGATGTAACATCGTCGGTGACCTTCGGGCTGAACTCGGAAAGCTCAACAACGCCGTCTTTCAAGCCACCCCAGAAGGAGTGAGACTTCCAGACCCCAGCCATGGCCTGCTCGATGGTTTCAGCATAATAGGGTCCCCAATTCCACATGGGACTTACAAGGACGGAATCACCAACGAATTTGCCCATATCGGAGTCGTAACCGATGGAAACCATTCCCCGTTCCTGGGCAGCCTTCTGCGGTTCGGTAGTATCCTGGTGCTGAGTAATCAAATCACAGCCATCGTCAAGCAATGCAACGGCGGCCTCCCGTTCTTTTACAGGGTCGTACCAGGTGTTGGTCCAAACGACCTTGACGGTGGCATTCGGATTAACCTTTCTCGCACCAATGGTAAAGGCATTGATTCCACGAATAACTTCGGGAATAGGGAAGGCGCCTACGTAACCGATTTTGCCGCTCTTGGAACTCTTTCCGGCAACCAGTCCGGCAAGATAGCGAGCCTGATACATTCGGCCGAAATAGGTCGACATGTTCTCAGCAGTTTTATAACCGGAACAATGCTCAAAATAGACATCAGGAAACTCCTGGGCAACCTCGTACATGAAATCCATATAACCAAAGCTGGTGGCAAAAATCATGTCGTATCCCTTCTGAGCATACTGACGGATGATCCTTGCGGCATCAGGCCCTTCGGGCACATTTTCGATAAAGGTTGTTTCAACCTTATCCCCGAGCTGAGCCTCTACATATTTTCGCCCCCTTTCATGCTCATAGGTATAGCCGAGATCCCCCGGAACACCTATATAAACAAAAGCAGCTTTAAAGGGTTCTGCCTGTGCTTCCTGCGACTCCGCTGCGGGCACTTCGGCAACCGGTTCTTCCTTTTTCTGGCAGCCGGCAAAGAATACCGACATAAGCACCAGCCCCACAATCAGCGTGAGTAATACCTTTTTCATCTCCACTCTCCTTTTATTGGAAATTTACAACATTGTACAACAGAACAAGAAGGAGGCAAATAGTTTTCATAAAAATAGTGTTCGGAATCGTGGTGATATCGAAACAGCAACTACAACTTAGCACCAAGATAACTGGCAAGACGCAACAGATCGGCGAACACACCTCCAGCCGTTACCTCAGGCCCTGCACCAGGCCCCTGAATAACAAGAGGCTGCTGCCGATATCGTTCGGTCGTAAAAGCCACGATGTTATCGCTTCCCGTGATACGAGCAAAAGGATGATCCATCGGGTAGCCCTTCAATTCGACACGGCAGTTTCCCGACTCATCGATGGAACCGACATACTTGAGCATCTTGTTCTCAGCCTGGGCACCCTTAAGCAACCCGTCCATCTCCTCGTCTATGTCGCTCAGCTGTTCCATAAATTCCGAAACCGGGACCTCCACGAGATGGGGAGGGACCAGGCTCTTCACCGGAACATCCCCGACCTCAACGGGGTAACCGACCTCTCGGGCAAGAATTACCGTTTTTCGAACAATATCCATCCCCGAAAGGTCGTCCCGGGGATCAGGCTCGGTATACCCCAGCTTTTTCGCTTCGGCAACCAACGAGCTAAATGGCGCGGAACCGTCGAATCGCCAGAAAAGGTAGGCCAACGTACCTGAAAAAACGCCTTCGATGCTTATTATCTTGTCTCCGGTACGGATAAGCTCGCGCAAGGTCCCAATGATAGGCAGACCGGCACCAACGGTCGTTTCATATAAGAAGTGGCGACGGCGCCGATTGGCAATTTCCGTCATTTTCGTGTATTCATTCCATGGTGCCGTACCGGCCTTTTTATTGGGGGTGATGATATGGATTCCTCGATTCAACCACTCTGCATACCGTTTGGGAAGTTCATCACTGGAGGTACAGTCGATGATCACCGCATGAGGAAAATAGTCTGCAGCGACATGGTCGACGAAGCGATCGATATCAGCCTCTTCTGCATGCTCTTCAAGCGTCTTTTTCCAGCCGTCGATGTCGATTCCCTGCTCGGCAAGGGTCATTCTCCGGCTATCGGTAATCCCCCTGACCCGAAGATCGAGGTTAAAGGCTTTACGAAGCGCCTTACTTTCACCTGCAATCTGATTGATGAGGGTTCCGCCAATCAGTCCAGGCCCGATAATCCCGATACTGAGACTCTGGGGGGAAAGATAGAAGCCAGCATGTACCGCTCGAAGCGCCCTGGCCGAATCGGAACGACGTATCACCGCGCTGATGTTGCGCTCTGATGAGCCTTGTGCAATGGCTCGTACATTGACACCGGTCTTGCCAAGAGCACCGAAAAAATTCGCGGCAATTCCGGGAATACCGGACATCTGGTCCCCTACCGCAGCAAGGATGGCACAATCCCCTTCTATATCGATAGAGTTGATTCGATACGTGGCGAGCTCGGAGGCAAAGGCTCCTGTCGCCGTCTCCTTCGCCTCTTCCCCCTGGGCGGAAGGAACGGCACAGCAAATCGAATGCTCGCTGGAGGCCTGGCTGATCAGAATAACGGAGATCCCTTTTCCGTTTAGGGCACGAAAAAGTCTGGCGGAAATTCCGGGAACACCGATCATCCCCGCCCCTTCAATATTCAAAAGTGCGATATCCGAGATAATCGAGAAACCTTTTACGGGATGGTCCGCACCATTTGTGTTTTTTCCCGATATTCTGGTTCCCGGGAAATCGGGATGGGCAAAAGGAGAAATGCTGATGGGAATATCCTTGATCATCGCGGGAGTCATGGCAGGAGGATGAAGAATGTCCGCCCCGAAAAAAGCGAGTTCCGTTGCTTCTTGGTAGGTAAGTTCGGGAATCACCTCTGCTCCCGGAACCATATTGGGATCGGCACTCATGACCCCGTCGACGGAGGTCCAAATCCGCACCGCTTCGGCCTCTACAAGATTGGCAAAAATCGTTGCGGTCATCTCCGCACCGTCGGAGTGAAAAGAGGCCCCGCCCCCGTTTTCAAGGGCTGCAAGGCCCCCGGGAACGACAAGGACATCAAAGGAATTGTCTTTTTCCAGAAAATTCTTCCACCGCAGCTCGGTCTCGCTCCAGCACACTTCCGGACCGGATTCGCTGTAGCGAATGACCAAAACCTCTTCCGCATTGCCGTAACGGACGGATAAGCCCTCGGCCTTGAGGCGTGCGGCAATCGCAGCCGTAATCCATATGGTTCCTAGTGAACTGATATAGTAGCGGGTTCTGTCAGAACAGTCCCTGACAAGCCATACGGCCCTGATGATGTCTTCAAGATCATGGAAATCACGCCGCAGGCGCTCATCGAACTGATCACGATAAAGGGAGGGAACCATTTCATCGATCATGGAAAAACGATTCTCCCGCAGCTCCTCCATCCGGCCCCACAATTGTTCGTTTCTGGCCATTGCCAGATGTATCAAAGATATGAGGATCCCGGTGACATCTTTCTCTGAGGCAACGGAGACAACGGAACGCATGTCTGTGCCGTCGGAGAGAATCTCCTTTAAACGATTAATACCTTCGCGGCTTCCGCATGCCCTGCCGTCTACCCGATGTACAAGCCACCCGCTCATATCTTTCTCCTTGTCGTAATAAGATACTAGTAAAAAAAATACCCGAAGCTCCTTAAAGGCGCTCCGGGTATCTGCACTTCGTCGGTTAAAACAGAAAAGCCCTGCTTTACGCCTTCACAACTTTGTTGCTTTTCAGGCAGCGAGTGCAGACTGTAATAGTCTTTTTCTGGTTTCCGACAAGAGCCTTCACCTTTACCAGGTTAGGCTTAAATACGCGTTTCGTTCTGACTCCGATATGCTGGCCGGCCCCCCCCTGTTTCTTGGGTTGACCCTTTCGCGGTACGCTATGGCCGGCTACCGTTCCTTTTCCACAAATTTCACATCTCCGCGACATCGTTTCGTACCTCGACTTATTATTCACCCTACAAAGGCACCGGCACTATAGCAGATTCGGCAAAACATGTAAAGCCATGGAAAGGTGCTATTTTACTCTCTTTCCACGCGACGGGTGTCAAATAAATTCCCGGCAAGAACCCCAGCCGTTTCAAAAGCCGCCGATTCAATTGACGCTGCACTTCGACGAAAGTGGTCGGGATACTGTGAGGCAAAAAGCTCCAGCCGCTCTTTTTCCTCAGGCTTGGCAACTATCAATGTCGGAATGGTATGATTGAAAAAGTAGGAATCAACCCTGCTTATATCCTGCTGCATAAGATACGCCATAAATTCATTCACCAAGAGATAATTGTCTTGTAAGACATTATAACGCTTCCAATCAAGGAAGATACGCCAAAAATCTTGTTCTTCGGCCGAAAGCGTGTTCCAATAGGAAAATACCCGATCACGAAAAGGCTTACTTGAGAAGAAAAGACCGTGATATCCTTCATGGACCAAAAAGAGATAACGCAGCCGGTCGGAAGACTCCCTGGAAAGAGAAAGGAATCCCCCATCCACACCTTTCCAGCCGCCCGCTTCATCGGGAGCAATGATGTTGTTCTCCTCCAGAATATCCCGCAGCATGTATTCTTCGTCGTTTAGAGGGAATTCCAGACGCTGTGCCTCGGTAAAAAAGCGAGCAAGATCTTCGCTACGATAGTCGTGGGCATTCCAGCCGTGGCGCTTTTCCAGCGCCTCATTTGGTAAGAGCTCCCCGGCGCTGCCCTTTTTTTCGACAAAAAAAGCAAGCCGTTTCAACATTGCCGATTGGACCGCATAGTCCCGATAATCAAAAATCAGGAGCTGAGGAAAAAGGTTCCATGAATAGAGTTCAAAATCACTCCGTCGCCATGTGGAGGCCGAACGGTCGAGGACCTCACCCATGTCTGCGGGCATGGGCGACCATCGGTTATCGGTCCACAAGGCCCTTCGATTGATGCGCAGGGCCTGCGGGGTAAGCCCCTCTTCGCCTTCAAGCTCAATCCGAAGATCGCCGGACAACGAAAAATCAGGAAGAAAAAAGAGCTCATGCTCGCCGGGGCGCAAGGTAATCGTGTAGTCGGAACGAAACGCTCCTTCATTCCGAAAAATCCGAATTTCTGCCTGTCCCGGCATTTCCAGCGCCGCATCGAAACGATAATCAAGTTCAAGCTCATGCCGATAGAGACTGCTTCCATCCGGTCCGATATAAAACTCGAGGTTCCATTGTCCCGGTTCGGCCCCACCTGCATCAACACGGCAAGATGGATAAAGCGAGGCCTCCCAACGTTGGGAAGTCTCCTTTTCAAAATCGGGAAAGCGCACAGCAAAAAGATGTTCCGTCGGATCTGCAAAGCCGACTCCACGGAGCAGAAAAGAGGAATATGCCGGAACCTTCCCTGCCCCTATCCTGAACCACGGCAGCGATGTCTCCATTGTGATGGGTAAACGTACCGTGGTTTCCCAGGATTCAGGCGTATGAGGAAGCGGAAACGCGAAAGTCTTCTTCATGCCTAATACCGAGTCACCGGCCTCAAGGTTCAGGTCTATTCCGGGGCTGATATAGTCGACAAGAAAATCACGACCGGAGAAAAAACTTGTATCGCCTTTGATATAGTAGCGAGGAGTGACAGAGCCCTTCTCCGAGACAAAGAGTCGACCTTCTTCAGCTCTCGAACGATTTGGCCGTTCCCGAAGATGCAAGTTCGCGTCGGTGCCGATAATCTCGACCGATTTCACGGATCCGCCACAGGAGGCGAGCAGTACTGCACATCCCATAAAAACAAAAGAGAACAATAACGTATGTTTCATATTTCATCCATGCATCAGGAGTATGCTTCTCGTCAACAGCTCTGCAACTTCCCGTTTCCGCTCCGGGCCGAACTCAACATCGTCCCGCATGAGCGAATCGAAGCGGCCGCGAAAATTCTCGGGTAGTACTGGAAGAGTAAGCACCTGCTCTCCCAGCTGCCGGGGGGATGGCTCAAAGCGATGATTTACCGCGAGAAGGAAACTGCAAATTCTTCGGATAAAGCCTGCAAGGCTGATGACATAAAAAAGGGAATCACCCCGTACAACCGCCGATCCGAGATCTGCAAGATGGTGTTCGGCCCTTGCACGGTGCGCCTCCGACAGCTGCGTCCAGAAAGAAGCAGGGATCCGGTCGAGTTGGCCACGGACCTCATCGAGCCAAACGCCTTCCTGGAAGATGATTCGTCCGTAGCGGAGACGATAGAAGGTATAGGTACCGGAATCGCGGAAGGCCGCAAGGTTTTCATCAGGGCTTCTCAAAAGGCGATTGATAAAATCGATATATTTATATTCGATTCGAACCGGCAGGGTATCGATAAAAAAACGGTCTTTCATTGCATAGGCGGAACTTTCGAAAGCCCCTAAACCGGAAAAAATATCTTTTCGAACCTGGGGGTCGGGAAGCGAACCCCGATAGTATACATCGAGACTAAGATAGAAATAGGGATCATCGGGAGATATTTCCGCGGATTCATGAAGCGTAATTGCCTCTATCCCTGAGATAACCTTTAACTGCTCAATAAGCTTTTTTGCAGCCTGGGCAACATCGCGTACCATCAAATATCCTCCTTGCGCAACCGGGGATCCTGTGACATGCTTTTCGGCATGGAAACGATACCCGCAGGTCGGTATGGGGTCATACTGCCAAACGACACCCTATCTTCGGCAATCACATCGTTGCAGACACGCTTATATCGGGAGCTCGGCCTCTTCCAGGCCAGATTCTTCCCGCCAATGGTGCCGCTGTTTCTCCTCAAGCATAGCGATTTCTCAGAGGAAAGACCAGTCCGAAGCGAAGAGGGGCGATTGATCGGGAAAGAAATCCGTACGGCTCTTCCCGGTCTGCTGCACTACACAACACCGGCGGCTTTTCCCGACGGAAGCATGGGGCTGCCTTTGGGGGAAGACGAAAGCAGTGCACTTTCATCACTGTCTTCCAGAATTTCAGGAGCGCAGGCGCTTTCGTCTATAGAGACTGTGATTCTCATCCTCCCGGGAAACAATCAAAAAAAGGGAAAAGAGAAAAACGAAGCATTGAGGCTCGCAAAGAATTGTTTTCCGACAGGGGGGACCCTTACCAAATGGAACCCCGCCTTTCTCGACATCAGAACGATCGATGAAGAGGGGATTTTCTGGACACTTTATCCCTTGATCTCTTGATGATGATAGACAACCACACGGTTGCGCCCGTTTTCTTTGGCACTATACAGGGCCTTATCGGCGGCCAGACTGAGTGTCGATGCATCCGCACATTCGGGAAAACCAGCTATGCCACAGCTAAAGGTCACAAAGAATTGCTCTGATTCTGATTGCTGAATTACCCGTGAGAAATTTTCCCTAATTTCATTCATGATACGCTCGGCGGCGGTGACATCTGTATTCAAGAGGATAATACCGAACTCTTCACCGCCGTAACGGCCGATGATATCGGTACGCCTCAAACGATCAAGCAGAAGTCGCGCCAGATTCTTTAAGACACGATCTCCGGTGAGATGGCCATAGGTATCATTTACCCGTTTAAAATGGTCGGCATCGATCATGGCAAAGGCGAGGAACGTTTCCGAACGTGAGGCTCTGAGGAGCTCACGGGAAAGATGTTCCTTGAGATTCGTATGATTCAAAAGTCCCGTGAGGGAATCCCGCTCCATAAAATACCGAATATTTCTGTTTCGTTCGGCCCGGGTACTGACAACTTGGACCAGATAATCAGGATTAATAGGTTTGGTGAGAAAATCATCTCCGCCCCTGCAAATGGCTTCCATCTGTTTCTCTTTGTTTGATTCAAAGGAAAGAAAGACGATGGGCACACCTACAAATGCCTCATGCTGACGAAGGAGTGCGGTTAGTTCGATTCCGCTGCATCCGGGCATGTACATATCCATGAGAATCAACTCAGGTTTCGATTCGATCAGGATGCTCAGCACCTTCATGGGATCACTGGCAACCGAGGTTACCATACCTGCCTGCTGGAGAAGAAATGCATAGTAGGCCACCTGTTCGGGATCATCGTCGACAATAAGAATATGATACGGAGCAGCCTCAACCCTGGAGACAAGGCCGTCTATTTTATCCACGAGACGCCCAATATCCAGAGGCAGGAGAAAAAAAGCATCACCGCCCGCCCGTACAGCCTGCAGCCGCGTCATGAAATCTTCGTGTTCCGAAACAAAGATGATACCAAGCTTATTGCGGTAATGCCGTTTTACGGCCGATAAACCAGCTGAAAGCTCTTTATCGTGAAGAAGATGCTCGGTGTTGACAATAAGAAGCCTTCGCCCTCCCGACTCGAGTTTCCTCCGTACAATCGAAAGGTCATCAATCTCCTCAACCTCATATCCGTAATAGCCCAGCTGCTCGACAACATTGGAGGCAATCACGCCTGTACGGTCGACAAGATGGATAATTTTCTTTTCGGAAAGGCTCCCTCCCCCATCGCTCTTCGAATCTGGGCTTTGCTGTAACTCAGAAAAATCCGGGGCTTCCAACTCCTCCAGTTCTTCCGGCTCGCCCTCTTCACAGAGCCCCTCCAGAGCAGTTATTGCCTCCCTGAGACGGGAGTAATCTTCCGGCTCAGGAGGCTCTCCACTTTCAATAAGCTGCTCCAATCGATTTTCCAGGGCCTTTCCATTTCGAGAAAGTTCTTTAAAACCAAAAGTAGCCCCGGAACCGGCAAGTTTATGGACAAGAAGACGAAGTGTAGGAAGACTCCCGGCAGAACCATCCCTTTCCGCCATCATTAAAGCATCTTTAATTTCCCGGAAACGTTCGGGAAGCATTCTTATATACTCATCCGCAAGGGCGGCAAGCTTTTCTTTTAATTGAGCGGAGAATTCGTCCATCCTTCGATTATGGTTGAGAAGATATGCCGAGTCAAGGAAGAGGTTGCCTTGAAGCCATCTCTTTAGTATAGTGTTATACTATGATCAATGATAGTGACTTGTCGGCCAGCCTGGAAGACTACCTCGAAGCCATCCTGATACTGGAAAAACGTAATCGAGTTGCCCGTGTAAAAGAAATTGCGGAAGCGCTAAATGTCCAAATGCCCTCGGTGTCCGGGGCCTTAAAGGTTCTTCGCAGCAGAGGATTGGTCCACTATGAAAAAAACAGTTATATACGTCTGACGGAAGAAGGGATGAAGGTGGCCAAATCGATCCAGGATCGACACTTTGCCCTTGCCGGATTCTTACGAAAGGTGCTTAATCTTTCCGCAGATAGCGCTCAGGATATCGCCTGTAAAATCGAGCATGTCATCACCCCAGAACTTGCATCAAGGTTCAGAAGTTTGACTCAGTATATCGAAGACGAAGTTATTGCTAATCAGATGAGTCGAGATTCTTGGGAAATGCTCATTACCGGTCATCAGAAGAACGATTCCGATAACTGAAATAGCGACACACATCTTGTACAACACATTCGGAACATCGAGGATTCCTGGATAAACAGACATAGCGCCCGTGCAGGTTGGCGGCCATGGAAAAATCGGTTTGGTCGGCAGAGGGAATCAGGCTTTTGAGTTCTCTCTCAACAATCGCCGGATTTTCGCTATCGGAAAGGCCGATACGTCTGACAACCCTTCCGAAGTGAGTGTCAACAATGATTGCAGGCTTGCCAAAGCACTCCCCCAACACTACATTGGCACCTTTCCGCCCCAGCCCCGGAATCATCAACAGCTCTTCCATAGATTCCGGCACTCTTCCATCGAATTTTTCAAGTAAAGCAGCGGCTGCTGCCACAATGTGACGTGCCTTGACACGATAAAAGCCAACCGAATGGATAAGGTCCTCAATCTCTTCGCCATCGGCCTCGGCAAGCGATTTCGCATCAGGAAAACGTCGGAACAGTTTCTCGGTAACAACATTAACCTGCGCATCTGTTGTTCTGGAAGAAAGGATGACGGCAATCATAAGCTGATAACAGTTATCATGCCGCAAAAGCGTTTCGGCCTTTGGCCATGTCTGCAAAAGGCGCTCGACCACCATTGCCGACAGCGAATCTCGATTCATAAAGATAGCCTATCATAAGCGCAGAAGAAGGCCAACGGCTTGACCCAAAAGAGGACGATCGTTATACTTTGCCTCGGTCTCCGGGATGTAGCCTAGTGGCTAAGGCGCCTGCTTTGGGAGCAGGAGATCGCCAGTTCGAGTCTGGCCATCCCGATGATGCATGCGTCCATAGCTCAGCTGGATAGAGCAACGGCCTTCTAAGCCGTAGGTCGCAGGTTCGAATCCTGCTGGACGTAGTTTTAATTCTTTATATTATAAACAATTATACAAATAATTCATTTTTATCAATTTTGTTTCTGTCTTCATTGCACCCCAAACGATTTTATGACACAAGAATTTTATGCCTCGGAAACCAGATCCATGGACAGTTGAACGAATTCGCGGTCTGGCCGCCTCTATCATCGTGAATGTGCTGCAAGCTGTGTTTTGATTTGTGTGTTTGGTGGAGGTATAGGAGTTGTACCCTTCGCATGGCAGAATTATAATACTCCCACGTCATTTCGATGGTTATCTGCATGAATTTTATGTTGATAAAAGAAGTTATATGTCATTTTATCGGAGATAGTAGTGAAAAGAATATTAGAAACAGAGAGACTCTTTCTCAGAGAGTTAGTTGCAGACGATAAAGTAGAGCTATCAAAAATATTAAGCAATCCAGATTCAATGCAATTTTACCCAGCGCCATTTAGCGATAAAGAAGTTGAGGATTGGATTAAATGGAGCATTGATAATTACAAAAGATATAGGCATGGACTCTGGGCTGTCATTCTAAAAGAAGGGAATATTTTCCCTGGCGATTGTGGAATAACTATGCAAGACATTAAAGGTGAAAAACTACCTGAACTTGGATATCATATCAAAAAAGAATATTGTAATAAAGGATATGCCACAGAAGCAGCAAAAGCATGTATGGACTATGCATTTAGAACGCTATATTATCCAGTTCTTTATACATATACAAAACATGATAATAGGCCTTCAGATAGAGTTGCAGAAAAAACCGGAATGAAGTTTGTGAAGTGTTTTGAGAAAGAGGTAATGGGAGAAGTGGTTAAGGAAAAACTCTACTGCAAACACCGATAAAACGACATATAACAGCGAATATGCGTTTTCGTCGCCTGCGGCTTCACCTAAATGGCCTTTGGCCGCAAGCTTCCTATGACAAGTTGGTGTATTTACGGAACGTTTGATGTAATATCAAATTTGAAGATAACGTTTTTAGGCTGTTATAGCTAAAAAGAAAGCAAATTATTTTTGTTGAGGTCTTGCTTAAAGTTATCATTTATGATAACTTTAAGTCTATGAAATAGGAAATTGTATTTTTTAGTGAAAAGGTCTCAAAAGAGACAATGAAATTTCCCAAAGGAATATTGGCAGACTTCTTACATATAGCTGAAATGATTGAAAGCTTTGGTCCGTCTCTTGGGATGCCATATACAAGAGCCATGGGAGGGGGGCTATTTGAAATCCGAGCAAAAGGGAAAGAAGGCATCGGACGGTCCTTATTTTGTACTGTTAAGGATCAGAAAGTGATAATTTTACATTCGTTTGTAAAGAAAACGAATAAAACGCCAAAGCAAGATTTAGAACTTGCTCGGAAACGACTGAAGGAGGTTCAATGATGGAAACAGTTTCTTTTAATGATTTCAAGAAAGAGGCGTTAAACGATCCTGAAGTTCGAAAAGAATATGAGACACTCAAGCCAGACTATGAACTCCGGAAGAGATTAATTGAATTACGACTTCAGGCAGGCTTAACCCAGGAAGAATTAGCGAAGAGATTACATACTCAGAAAAGCAATATTTCCAGGATAGAGAATGTGAATACAAAGAACTCGCCGCGTCTTTCTACGATAGAAAATTATGCGCGTGCAGTTGGATATAATATAAAAATAGATTTTATCCCGACGACATAATGCCGAGGAGTTCATGTATTTGGGTGTTAAAGACGTAAAACCTCTTCAAGATTACAAATTGTTACTTACCTTCGAGAATGATGAAGTACGTTATTTTGATATGTATCCCTATCTTGATTTAGGAATTTTCTCGGAGTTGCGGGATATCGCAAAATTCAATGCGGTATCGGTTAAATTTGATACTATAGAATGGTCCAACGGGGCAGACTTAGATCCTGAAGTTCTTTATAGCGAAAGTTCTGTTGAGGCCCCCCCATTTACCTACGACCAACTTTAGCTATTGGTAAAGCTTTGTTGAAATTCAAAATGACTTGATTTATACTGACTTTATAATTATAATATAATTATTATATCTTTTGAATGGGATGAGACAAAAAATGCGATTAATATTCAAAAGCATGGCGTCTCATTTGAAGAAGCACAATCCGTGTTTTATGATGAAAATGCTGTTGAGTTTTTTGATGAATCGCACTCTGATTTAGAAGATAGATTCATCATGTTGGGATTTAGTAGCCACTTACGATTATTAGTTGTTTGTCACTGTATACGAAAGAAAGAATCCATAATCCGAATTATTTCAGCTCGTAAAGCTACTACTAACGAATCAAAATACTATGGAGGGTGATATTATGAGAGACGAATATGATTTTTCTAAAATGAAATCTCGTAAAAATCCATATGCGAAAAAGATCAAGAAGCAAATTACCATAAGGCTTGCAGTAGAGACTATAGATTATTTTAAGGGCTTAGCGGAAGAATCGGGCTTACCATATCAAACCCTTATAGATTTATATTTAGATGATTGCGCTAGAAATAACAAGAAAATGGAAGTTAAATGGAACTAAGAGGCATTTTCGACTTCCGATAGCAGAGGAAAGCGGCGGTATGAAGAACGAGGTTAAATACGAAAAGGCTCCGGAAGACATACGAGAAGAATTGTTAGTGGCTAAAGAGGTGGAAGATGTACTCCCCCCTCCAGAGTTGTTAATACCAAGAGAAGAGACAAAAAAATAACGATCACTCTTTCTAAAAAGAGCATTGATTTCTTCAAGCAAATCTCGGAGGAAACAAATACTCCATATCAACAAATGATTCGTAAGGTCTTAGATACCTATACAGATCATTATGCAAAATGAGAAAAATGGACGCGCTGATATGCGGTTCCATCATCATTATAGTGTAATGTAAACCATGTTGAATTTCTTTCAAAATACGTTAATAGAATCGTCAATAAAAACTTTTTGAGGATGCCTAGTTACAGAATTTTAATAGTGTGTTACCCTATAAAAATAGGCGAAAAACAGGCAATCTATAATGGCTTTAATTCTTCTTGTGGTAATTGTGCAAGGAATATCGGGATTTTTGTAGGGCCTGTAGTTTTGACGCTTACAATACTTCCTGCCAATTCTTTATTATCTTCCGCATTCCATTCCTCCGTAAATATTTTCACGGAGAATAATACATTTTCAGATTTTTCCAAGAAGGGAAGAATTACCGCTTACGTTTATCTGAATCAAGTAGATAGAAAGAAACTTTTAATGTAAATTCCTCTGCGTGAATCTTTGGCAGTGTCCCTCCTGGGTCGATCGCAAATGGTATTTATAGTTCATTAAGAAGTTCCAACTAATTCTCCTGCAAGATGTTTACTGATATATCATTTATTCAGGCCAAGAAGATTTCTTGTCAGTATAATATTCTCATCCTTTTGCTGGATGTTTATTTTAAGATTCCTTAACGTTCTCTGAAAATTTTGTTTTTGATTATTTTCAAGCCACTCGAACCCAATTTCTTTTACAAATTTTAGTATCTCAGAGACACAATTGTTTTGGGAGTATTCATCAACCGAAAAGTCCGGATAATAGTTTTTATATCCCTCAGAATTGGGCCCATTTAGTGCTATAGCATCAAAATTGTCATATTCATGTCTTAATGCAATATGAACCCGAAAGGATGAAGCGTAAGAGAATTTATGGAGATGAATAATTTCATACCAAGGTCGATGAGTTTGTCGAACGAAGAAAGTTGGTTTTGTGTGAGAGAATCCCAATTCTTTCAGTTCTCTTCCGAGTTGATTTTGAATTTTTCGAACCAACTTCTTCTCTTCAACTTTTTCCAATGCTTATTCCTTATTATTCAATTCGTTCTATAGTCAATTTAGAATACATCGTGTGTCTGCATAACATACGCTTCAGCTGTAATGCACCTGTGTTTTAAGGTGCGCGTCAGTGGATCCAAGGATAGGGCGGATTATCAGCTGGAAGCGATTGTTAGTCGGTTTCTCTTCGAGAGTTCTCAATCATTTCAAATATTGATTCAATTACTATTTCTGGCCTTTCCAGGTGAATATAGTGTCCGACACCTTCGAGTATGGATTGTTTGCTGTTCCTACTTAATCCCAACAGTTCCGATTGGAGTTTTACCCAAAGTTTCTCTCTGTCACTAATTATTTTCCCTGCCTTTTTTGATGTTAGAATATGCAATGGAATATTTCCAAAGTCATTATAATCTTCAGCTTGTTGCAACGATCGTACAGATGCTGCAGTCTCATCAAACCATGTAAGACTGTTCTTCTTATAGCACGTTAGTGCTACTCGGTATAAATCGTTTGGTATTCCATACTGCTTTAAAGATTCCTTCTTGATCCCTAACTTCAACAACAGCCATATTAGTGGTCTAATTCTTTCATTGGGTATTGTCTTCTTAACTCCTACTTCCTTCATTCGCTCAAATGCTTGTGGATGCAAGGGATCTAGGAAAACCATCCCGACTATTTTTTCAATATTCATCCCGGCAAATATACGCCCATAGATTCCGCCCATTCCGTGACCTACGATTAGGTAGGGACCGGTATCTCCTTGAGCGGCAAGCAATGCTTCTACTTCTAACGCAATTCTTTCGCCAGTCCTTGGTAATTCGCCTTCATCGCTCCAGAAATAGCCTAGTCTATCAAAGCAAACCGTTTTTGTTTGCTTGCCAATTTCATCCTGGATTTCCTTCCAGTTAATAAATGTTCCGTACATATCAATATCAGAGAAAAATATGACTGTTGGACTTCCCTTTCCTCGTATGCGGATATGCATTGCCTTATTATTTACTAATACAATATCGCCAAAGTGTTCATATCTTTCCATATTATTAGGTTCAGAACCAAAGCAGCTGCAGCTAATGACTATCATAAATAGGGGCAGCAACCATTTTCTATTCATTCTGATCATGTTTCTCCTTCAATCAGCCTAGGCTCCATGTATTAGCCAATGCATGATGAACGAAAGTCCAACCACATTGATTACACTCTTTTTACGTAATCATACTCCATTATATCATAGATTTTGAGCTCATGTTCATTTAAGTAACCAAGGAGAAATCCCCTAAACCAAACGTGATAAATCCCTTCCCCTATATCTCCAAAACCAAGTTGCTTACCCTTGAATGCTGTTCCCACGAATATACTATCATCCTTACCGACACGGATGATTCCATTCTTGCAGATGTTTCGCACTCTGTATTCTGAAGGGTAGCTCCATTCCTCTATTTTCTTTGGATATGACCTTTTCGATTTCTCATAAATTGAAACAGGAGTTACCATCTATAGAGCTTCATGGGGACGTTCTATATTATATTCTCTGGTAAACTTATTGAACTTTATCTGTTGGCTTCTGAGACTTTTACCAGGATCCCTACAAGCTTCCGCTTTCAACACTCGATGCATCCTTTCATGCTTTCCATTCTGCTGTGGGGCTGCTGGAGCACTGAATACGGGAAGGATACCTAACTCCGTCAACCAGACAGAAAGCTGTGTATACCTTCCGAGAGAACGAACGTTGGCAAAGGGCGAACCATTGTCTGTATGCAATTGTTCAGGAAGTCCATATTCTTTGAAGGCAGTTTCAAAAACAGGCTTAGACTGCTCCAGATTAGGTCTGGAGAGACCTTTTATCTTTATTATGAAACGGGCGTAGGTATCTCAGATGGTAAGGGGATAACAATATTTATTGTCCGTTGTTTTGAACTCCCCTTTGTAATCGGCACTCCAAATATCGTTACATTCTTCCGCTTCAAATTTGGGATAGCGTCTTTCTACATGAATCCGTTTTTTTTCGCTCGGGAATCAGGTCATTTCTTTTTAATACGTTATTGATCGTTGATCGGGCTGGGATATGATTATAAATCCCCACTTGCTCCAATTTCCATTGGAGCTTCTTCGCACCCCAGGTATGGCTGCGTGGCGTTCACTGGCATGTGTTTGTGCTCTTTCCTTCATGCATTATACCATATCTTTCATAGATTAGTGCTTCCACTTTAACCCAAGCTCTTCTTTACCCAATCTCAAGCACAAACCATGACAGTAGCCACGTCTGCTCCAATTGTTGGTTATGTGGAAGTCTATTGTATTTAGGCTTAAAGGAATATTTAATTCCTCTATTCAATGGCTATTTCGCTCGGTAGTGTGATCTTACATAAGTTCCATCTTTACGGTAGTAGCCATGAACAAAAACTGTTTCGCGTCGACCATCACCATCATTATCAACACCATACAAATCTCCATTTTCAGCGCGAATTCCTGTTGCGGGTAAAACCTTGAAATATTGATTTACATTGAAAATTTGATTCCAAGCATATTTAGTGTAAACGCTATTCGGCATTTGAGTACTTAGTCGTTGATATGCTTGGTAATATAAAGAATATGTATTTGAATTAAAACCATATAGCATCCTGTAGGAATATGCGGTTCGATACCAAGTCATTGCATCGTTACATTCATTTTTCAGAATTTCTATATATAAAGGTAGAGCATGAACATAATCATCTGAATTGTAATAATCATTGGCTGTATGAATTAATGAAATAGAGGTTGAATTGTTTATCATTGTCACTTCAGTGACACTATTCCCTGTAGAGATTGAAGCAATACTTGAGTTTCTGGTTGTCTCAATGCTTACAAAAATGCAGACCGTAATAAAAATAGATAGATTATTATATGGCTCGGTTTAATTTTCATCTTAGAATTTAAAAAAATCCCCAAAATGCCATCATACTTAATTTTTCAAATATGGAATAACTTTGGGATCATTTTCATAAATTACTGTCAACACCGGAATGAAATTGCAGTTTTCCACCGGAGCTAAATTGCAGACATCCGGTAAAATTTTTTAGAAGCCAACGGCTCCAATTTTCATTCTGTCTTTCATGCGATACGAATCACCCTTCAGGCTGACTACATGCGAATGATGTAGGAGCCGGTCTAAGGTAGCAGTGGCGACCGCATCATCAGCCATAATCTCACCCCACTTGCCAAA